>CAYPZY010000132.1:0-7483 GCA_964415155.1 uncultured Bdellovibrionales bacterium | reverse complement strand
GCTGTTTTAAATCCTTAATACTTCTCCCCGACAAAATCGCCACTGGAGCAATTTTGCAAAGTTCAGTCATGAGTATTTCAGTGGACTTTGAAATGGTGGCTATCCCAGGCTTCGCCACAATTTTAGAGAGGGTACCGTCGAAATCAAACGCGTAGAGCGTCTTGGTAAAAGACAAAGACTCCAAAACCAACAAACTACTCTTGGTAAAAAGTGAATTCATAGCGCGAACTTGGTCATGCCTTTCCCACTATCACCTTGACCACCAAATAACCTCAACCTCTGGCGGAGACGGCCGGCATCCAAAAGCATTTTGCCTCCCCAACGAAAAACATTATACTCTTGAATTAAAGCCCGCATGCTGCGCATTCGGTTGCGTTGTTCTTCGACCGGCATCGCTAATGCTACATGAAGCGCTTCAGCCGCTTGATCAATATTGTAAGGATTGACAATTAAAGCCTCAGGCAATTCACGTGAGGCACCCGTGAATTGACTTAAAATCAGCACTCCTCTTTCATCATCACGAGAAGCCACAAATTCTTTTGCAACAAGATTCATCCCATCGTGGAGACTACTGACGTAGCATAAATCCACCCCCCTATAATATTCATAAACCACATCAGGATCGTGATGCTCAATTTTCAAAATAATTGGTTGATAACCATCTTTGCCAAATCGTTTATTTACTTTATTCGCTAAACTTTTCACATCGGATTCGAAATGTTGGTATTGATCAATGCTCGACCTCGAAGGGGCCGCAATTTGAATAAATGTAAAGTGGCCAATCCATTCCGAATGTTGTTCTAACAAGCGTTCCACAGCAAGAAAGCGCTCCAAAATTCCCTTCGTATAATCAAGACGGTCTACACCAATACCGATTTTCATTTCTTTACTAAGGTAATTAAGTTCACGAGTACGAGCTTTGCACTCGACAACGGGCCTTTGCGACTTTAACCATTTAGCGGGATACTCGATGGAAATGGGGTAATTGTTAACAGCAGTTATTCCGCCACGGTAAAAAATGGTAGAAGTTTCGCGATCAATACGGCTTTCAATAAAACGATCAACGGTGTCGATAAAATTATTGCAATGAAAACGCGTATGGAATCCCAAAATATCACTTCCCAACAAACCATCGATGAGTTCTTCGCGCCATGGACAAATGCCAAATACTTCCGGATTGGGAAATGGAATGTGCCAAAAGGTAATGACTGTAGCCTTCGGCAGCTGTTGTTTGATCATCTTAGGTAGTAGTGCGAAGTGATAATCTTGCACCAAGATTACAGGGTCATCAGTCTTCGCCTCTTCGATCACAGCAGCAGCAAATTTTTTATTTACATCTACGTAATGCTGCCAATCTTGAGAGCGAAACACCGGCCGTACGTGGGCGATATGACAAAGTGGCCATATGCCTTCGTTTGCAAATCCGTAGTAATATCCTTGTTCTTCCTCTTTTGTTAGCCAGACTCTTCGAATTTGATAGCTTGGGTGCTCAGGAGGAACTTTAATGCGGTCATGTTCATCAACAACTTCTTTATCGCCGCTCCCACCACCATGAGCAATCCATGTTCCCGAACACGCACGCATAATGGGTTCAAGAGCAGTAACCAAACCGCTTGCGGGAAACTGAATTTCAATTTTTTCTTTTCGCTTAACATGAATATAAGGCTCGCGATTGGAAACAATTAAAATTTCGTCTCCCTTAAGTTCTTTATTCAAAATGTCCTTTAGCGCTCTCGCACTCCAACTAATTTGGTTTTCGTCGCGGCTACGCCGATCCGAGTCTAAGTCTCGCATTAGTGCTCGCAAATCTTTTACTATGGGCCGTAACTCCGGTGAAATTGTATTTGCGATTGGTTTGACTAAACCTTCGCCTTTTAAAACAGCCTGAAGGCCTTTGATCCAGCCTTTCCAGCTGAGTTGCGCCACCAACACGGTGACAAAAGAAATAATGGCTCCAATAGCAACGAAAAGGTAAATTAGGTAGGATTTAGTGTCCTCACTTCGTCTCTCAATAAAACTGAGATCGTGCAGAAGAATTATCCTTCCCAATGATTTGCCTTCATCATCGACAGTAAAATGTGCGAGGTGGACATCACCATGAGGAATATTAACAACCCGACTTGTTTGTTCCTTTAAAGCTTCTGCGCAGGAAATAGAATTTGGAAAAGTCACAGTTTTATAAATCACTTCGTTTTTTAAATCGCAGAACCCTACGGCATAAAGCCGATCATCCTGGACGATGCGATTAAAAAGTGACTGCACTCTTTTGGCGGAACCAGATGCGATAGCTGGCACCAAGGAATCCTCTATGGAGCTCGTAATTAGCCTTGTGCGGATATCGAGATCCCGAATAAACCACTTAAAAGTAAGGTCATGGACTAAAGGTGCAATTAAATATGCCATTGCTCCCAAAACTAGCACTAATGGCAAAATAAAACGCAGTGACAATCGCATGTTACTTACTTTACTTTGATATCAAATTAAAGTATACACTTATTTATGTATCCCTACGGCCTCGTTGGCAATTGCCAAACTTCTGCATTGGTCAAACAAGATGGTTCACTCGAGTGGATGTGCTGCCCACGACCAGACAGCCCACCCGTCTTTGCTCGCCTGTTAGATGGAGACGGTGGTTATTTCTCCATTGAAGGTACGGGTAATTACCAAGGGCAACAAAGTTATTTGCCAAATACTAATGTTCTAAAAACGATGCTGAGTGATGATCATGGAAACAAGTTTGTAATCACTGATTTTTGCCCTCGCTTCGAACAACATGGCAGAAACTATCGTCCCATTTCTTTATTTCGAGTTGTATCTCCGCTTGCAGGAAGTCCAACAATAAAGGTTGTCTGCCGTCCGATTAATGGTTGGGAAAAGTCCCCCCTCAAACCAATCCGCGGTAACAGTCACGTTCGTTGGGAAACACGCAATGAGGATTTGCGGCTTGCGACCAACATGCCTCTTACCTATCTGATGGAAGAAACCCCTTTTACATTGAAAGATACGATTTATCTCGGGCTTACTTGGGGTTTCGGCATAGAAGAAGATATTCCGCAAGTAACGCAGAGATTTTTAGCTCAAACAATTGAATACTGGCACCGTTGGGTAAAGCACTGTTCAACACCGAGTCTTTTTCAGAAGGAAACAATCCGCTCAGCACTAACTTTAAAACTTCATTGTTATGAAGACACCGGCGCTATTTTGGCTGCACTCACATCAAGTCTTCCCGAAGAGATCGGTGCTACTCGAAATTGGGATTATCGCTTCTGCTGGTTGCGTGACGCCTATTTTACGCTCTCAGCATTTCACAACTTAGGTCACTTCGAAGAGATGGAAGGCTTCATTAAATTTCTTTTAAATATTGCACAAAAACATGATCATTATAAAGAACGTCTACATCCAGTCTATCGCTTAGATCAATCCCTTCCCCTCCCCGAGATTGAATATTTAAATTGGCGTGGCTACCATAATAGCCAACCCGTGCGCAATAACAATAAGGCCGCTGAACATATTCAAAACGATGTGTACGGTGAAATGATTTTAACCCTTGCGCCTATATTTTTTGATGAACGATTTTATAGCTTACGAACTCCAGATCACGAAGACTTGCTTGCTCACCTCGGCAAATTTTGTGCAAAAAATATTTCTCAACCAGATGCTGGTCTGTGGGAAATTCGTGATGGTTGGCAAGAGCATTCTTTTTCGAACCTAATGTGCTGGGCGGGACTTGACCGCATGGAAAAAATTCAACAAAGAGGCTTTCTTAAAGATTTAAACTTAGGCACCGCAAAAGCCTCCGCAGAGAGAGCATTGCGATCATCCGTAAAAGCGGGAGTTCTCCGCAATGGTCCCAAAGATGAATCGCTCGATGCTTCCCTTTTGCTTTTACCTTTGCTGCGATTTCCTGACGATCATCTTTGTCGAATGACTGTAGAAAAAATCTCCGAAGAGCTGAAGCTTAAAGATGGTGACGCTTATCTTTATCGCTATATTAGACGTGATGATTTTGGTAGTCCACAATCGGCATTCGTGATTTGCTCGTTTTGGCTCGCACAAGCCCTTGCTCGCATCGGCAAAGCCGATGATGCCATGCAAATCATGAACAAGCTTATGCCAGCCAGTAACTCTCTCGGACTTTTCTCCGAACATTTCTACCCTGGCCAACGTTTGCAAGCCGGAAATTTCCCCCAAGCTTACTCACACGTAGGCCAAATCAACGCGGCGTTTATGATAAGCCCACCATGGACAGATGTTCTTTAATTTTTTGTGGTTAGACCTAACGTATACATATTTCCTCCTATTTTTTTCTTCGTAGAGTTTACCGAACCTTTGGTTCTTTGCGATAAGTGCGGAATGGAAAATTCCAAGAAGATCTTGGAGCGGGCGATGGGATTCAAACCCACGACCTTCGCCTTGGCAAGGCGACGCTCTATCAACTGAGCTACACCCGCATTAAAAATGCAGACCGCCAAATTAAGATTGCAAACGCAATAAGTCAATAAGAACGCCGGTGAATATAAAAGGATAGAACCATTTAATGCGTCGCATGTTAAAAGTTTACCGCCCCCAAGAGGCGGTAAACTGAGGGGTCCAACTCACCCCAATTTCACTGCAAAAGCCCTAGGCTTAACGCGCCATTGCTACTAAAAGGAACCAGGTACCTTTTAGTAATTCGACACCTTTGGAGGGTCTTCTCTTCGGGCGCGGTTAAGCGGTAGTTCGGGATCGTGGATATCACTACTAATATCTTGATCCTCATCAGCGGGGAGAACATCTGGCTCCGAAGAATCATGGCGAGAGGCATGCGGTTGCGGGCCGCTGTCGCTATCACTGCTAGAAACGTCGGTTGTATTTTGAATGTGTTCATCGAATGGTGGTTGCGTTTTATCACGCATTCTTTCGGATTGGTGAACAGCGCTATCGCCAACCTCTTCATTGATGCCTGAAGGTTTCTCGTCTTTAAATTTATGTATTACTTCGTTTACCATTTTGTGTGCCTCATCTGAAAGATATCCGTATTTACGTTGGACGATGCCAACGATGTTTTTAAAATTTCCTTTAGCTTCTTCAAATTCATCATCGGTGAGCTTTCCCCATTTTTCTTGAAGGGCACCTTTGATCTCTTTCCATTTTCCTTTAATTACATTGGTATCCATATTGTACTCCTTTCCATTTCCAATTCTTTATTGAATCCACTTTTAAAGTAGCAATTCTAGTGCCCAACTCGCGACGAAATTAGCCAGTATAAAAGATGAGACGGTACAAATTGTCCCATTAAATACGATGAGACTTTCCCCACCGCGCTCAATTTTTTTTGGTCAGACGCGATCTGGAGTAGAAATGGGTTTAAAAAAAATTGGCTTAGCGTTTGCTAAAATGATTTTGCATGTGAATTAAAAATTCAAACAACAAGGAGTCTATATGTTACGAGCAGCAATCGCGTTTTTTGTTTTAGCATTATGCGCTTTCTTATTTGGCGCCAATGGCATTGCCGGAATTTCAATGGAAATCGGTAGAGTATTGATTACCGTTTTTCTAATTCTTGCCGTCGTCAGTTTGGTGTTGGGGCTTGTCACTGGAAGATCGCCAAAACAATTGCCATAAGGCAGTTGAGCGGAGAGGTAAATATGGCTCGTGTACTTTGCTATTTAATTGTTGGTGGAATGGCTTTAGGTGGAATCAGCTTTGCGCAAGATTCTACGACATCCGATACAACCAGCAATAATAATATTGGTGCGGGCCTTAATCCCCCACCGCCTGTTGGCACCGACAATACAAATCAAACACCAAACAATCCAGCATCGCCTGGGTCTGTTAATCAACCAAACATCGAACCTCAGACACCTCCGCCCGAGATGCCTGGGGATTTACCTGATACACAAAACACCACTGGTGGCGCATTAAAAAACAACCAGGATTGCCGCTGGCTAAACGGTAAGTTTAAATGCACACCTGTGAGTAAAAATAATAAAAAAGATAGGGAGAAAAGAAATGTTAAATAAAGTTTCTAAAATGATCGTCGTGGCTATGTTAGGTCTGTCTGCCAATTTTGCTCTAGCGGAAGAAACAGTTGGAGAGAAAATGAAAGAAGCCGGCAGAGACACAAAAAAAAGTATTAAAAAAGGTTATCGCAGCGCTAAAGATAAAGCTTGTGAAATGGTAAACGGCAAACTTGAATGTGCGGGCGACAAAATCAAGCACGGCGCGCAAAATATCAAAGATGAAGTCGACGATAAAGTTGACGACGTAAAGAAGTAACATTCAACAAATTAAAATAATAGAAAGGTTCTGTTATGAAAAATTTATTACTTATTGCCGCAGCGACATTTAGTTTTGCTTCGGCAAATGCCGCCGAACGCGGTGGAGTTTATTTAGAGCCAGGTCTTACTTACGAGACCAGCTCATCTTCAATTGACTATCCGTCCCCATTAAGTAACTCGACAGGGTCCGTCGCTGGCTACGGTCTCGCCGCGAAAGTCGGATTCCACGTGAATGAAGCTATACTTATTGGAGTCGATGGCAGATATTCTCGACCAACTTTTGAAGATTCCACTAACAATATGAGAGCTACAACCGACAGCTTAAATTACGGTCTGTTACTTGGCGCGCAGATGCCCTACTTCGGTTTGCGCTTATGGGGAGGTTATGTCCTTGGTGGTATGCTGAATCCCGTTGAGGCCGGAAATTTGGATGTTCGTTTTGAGCGCCCTGAGGGTTATCGCGTCGGTCTTGGAATGCGCGTGGCCGCATTTGGCTTAAGTTTGGAATATCAAAGCTTAACCTACCAAACCACAGTTCTTGAAACTGCGGGAATCTTTTCGCTCGACACCGCTTTCAACAACACAAAGCTTACTAATAATTCTTACGTCCTAAACGTTAGCTTTCCATTAGAACTCTAAAAAGCGAGTTCGTCACCTGAGTAAGCCCCTATAGAGGGGCTTACTTTCCCATTATTCAGCGGCTGTGTTGCCAATATAGAGTTTCCAAGAAATTGGAAGGTGCCCAGAATTAAGATCAAACTCTTTGAGAGGTAACCAACTTGGTTTTGCTGGCATTTTCATTAGAGCCATGCGAGCTTGTTCAACGGTTTTATTTCCTTTTTTATTATTACAAGCAGAACAGGCTGCCACAACGTTGTCCCAAGTATGCAGACCACCGCGCGAAAGGGGCGTTACGTGATCAATAGTTAATTTCTTTTCGGCAAACTTTTTACAGCAATATTGGCATTGGTAGTTGTCTCGCAAAAAAATGTTTTGTCGCGACAAACGAATTTTAAAAGAAAAATAAGGGCGAACATATTGTTTAAGTCGTAGAACACTTGGTAATTGAAAAGATCGTGATGGACTATTTATTGAGGTCAAATGGTATTCTAAAACTTCAACCTTATCTTGCAACCAAAGGATAATGGCTTTTTGCCAATTGACGATTTTTATTGGCTCGTATCCGGCATTTAAGATCAGAGCACCGGCTAGTGGCTTATTTT
>CAYPZY010000131.1:0-7517 GCA_964415155.1 uncultured Bdellovibrionales bacterium | reverse complement strand
AACGCAGTGGCGTTGTAGAATTCCCAGATTTACAGCTTTAAAGTTTGGTCCTATTGCCACACCCTTTACGTGCTCCGGTTTAGGAGAAGAACACCCAGCAAAAAGACCGACCAGCAAAAGTGGAAACAAGATTTTATGCATCATCGGGACCCCCACAGAAATGGAGCCCCAATCTACACGAAATAGGTGCGGGTCAGCAACTTTTACGAAATTTTTGAAAATTCTATGCGGCTGGTAACGATCCGTTTTTCTTTATTTGCTTATAGCAGAAGAAGGAGTTTCGCCAGGGGCTACAGGTACGCTACTTGGTCTTCTGTCGACGCAATTTTGTCGACCCCCGCTGGCACAACAATCTGCCGCGTCTTGGCCGACGGTCTGCTGTAAAACAAACAGCATACTAGCAAATGAGCTAACAGGATGAAGCTGGCCAAGATTTGAAACCTGATTGGCAAGCATCACATTTTGTCTGCTAAATTGAGTCATCAAAGGACTCGTTATCCATTGAACAGAAGTAAAAACATTTTCGGCAAAATTTAATGTTACGTTTCTTCCATCGGCGTTGAGAGGTTTAGTTTGTAATGTTTTAAGGGTACCTGATGGGTCATTGTTAGCCTGAATAAGTAAATTTCCCAACGGCGATTTGCCATCGACACTATAGACATAACTGGCAGCGTAGCAATCCACTTTAGCCAAAGTGCTCTTATCAAAATATTCCCTGCGAACAAAACTGATGCGGTCTTCTGCGGATTTGGCAATACTATCGAAGTGCTCACAAAGATATTCATCTTTCTTTAATTTGGCTTCCATTGTGGCGGCATCAAGACTCAAAAAGCTTTCCTCTTTCTCACCAAACTTTCCGATGGCGTTACAAACTTCATCCGTAAAGGTGACAAAACCTGACTGACTAACTTTACAACTCCCAGCGGTCTTGGCGCGGTCTTCTTTCGGAAGTTGCGTTACGTGATAAGTCGTCGGCACTCTGAATTCCTTCTTCTTTGCCCACTTGTTAATACTGGTTGTGAAAGACTCTAATTTTTCAAATTTTTCCTTGAGATCACTCACTTTATCCTTCGAGGTGTCGTTAGAAGTCCAAGCTTTGCTGAATTGATCGCGTTTGCATTTGTCACCGCCCGCAAAAGGCTCCTTTAAACAAATAACATCATTGAGTTTGCGATGCAGATCTTGAATAGTTTGTTTGATCGTACTCGCGACACATTTTTCTTTTGCAGTTGCCTTGTCATCGCCACTGGCTGTCTGGGGAATGGTGGAGATCTGAAAGAACAGTGCGAAGGTTAAGAGTAAGAATTTCGTTTTCATCAAATGCCCCCTTTTCAACTTCAATGCAAATCGTTCGCCATCAAAAAACGCTCAAATCACTCGTACTTCTACGTATTTAGGAGTGAAAACCCCATAGGCAGCTGTATAGTTTAAACAGTCTATGTCGAATTTATTGGCGGTACAAAAGGTAAATTTTCAGAGCTGGAGAAAGGTCGAACTCTAATTTCTAGGTTCTGGAACAACTTCGTCGGCAGCTTTTGCTTCGCGATTTTGTAACTTATTGTAGATTTCGAGAGCCTGCGCAGGACTGCGAACAACTTGTCCCTTCACCGATTGAACAATTTCGCCATCGGTTAAGGCCGAATGTTTCTTTTTCTTTACCCGCTTTGATTTCTGCGGCATAGCGACTTCACTATCTAATTCTGCGATCATATCGTCGACTTCCGCTGTAGTTTCTATCGTTTCAATCTGTAAACCTTTACGAAGTAATTCAGTTTTGTCATAGACATCTGCTGCGAAAACAAAAGAAAGAAAAACAAGAGATAACATCACCGGCTCCTACGAATTATGTAAAAGTATTTTGGACAAACCCAATGGAGTTGGCAAGTAAAAGTTCCCTCGCCCAAAGTCGAGACATTGCAAACGCAATAATTACAGATTTAACTTAAGAATTCACGTGTTGAGTCTCAAACATTAAAACGTTAAGAATAACTCATGGATCATTTTTATTTTATTCGCCATGGCCAAACTGACGCAAACTTACGTGGCCTATTGTGCGGTTGTGCATGGGATATTGATATCAATGAAACAGGAATCCAACAGGCCAAGCAAGCAGCGCGTATTATTGAAAAATATGAGGACATCCGGGTTATTTGCTCTAGCCCGCTTCGGCGCACCAAACAGACAACCCAAATTGTGAACGAGAAATTTAATCGACCCATTATCTATATTACAGATTTGCGTGAATGGGATCTCGGCGATTGGGATCGCGTTCCCTTTGAAAAATTGAAACATCTTTTCTTAGGAGATGGTGAACCCGAAAATGGAGAAAAACGCGCGGAATTTCAAACGCGTGTGGCCAGTGCCCTTGAAAAATGCCGGCAACAGACACAACCAATTTTAATCGTAAGCCATGGTGGTGTTGCCCTGGCCATGCAAACCATTTTAAACATTAACTCTGCAAAAGTAGAAAATGGTAAACCTTATCGCTTTTTTCAAAAAGGCAATCACTGGCACTTTGAAGAATTAACTTAAGGCGTGGCTTCCTCTGGTTCGTCCTTTAACTTGGTCAGCGGTCGCGTACCCGGGCGAATAGGTTGCCGAACAATCCAACCTCCAGTTTTAAGCCAACGAATTCGTCGCGGGCAACTGTCTGCGGGCTTTACTAAACCAAGCAGAGAAAACAATGCTGCCAAAAGTAAAATCGGATGAAACGCCGACAAGGGTCCACTGACCATATGAAACAAACGCACAAAACGACTATGAACCGAGGGGATATGCATGGCGCGCATGAGATGTCGCGAGTAAGCCATATTCCAACGAATCGCGAGAGTTCTTTTACCTTGTACTTCTGGGAAGCGCATATCATTGGCAACCGCTTGCAACCAAGGTTGCTTTAACATGCGATCTAATTTCTTTTGATAATATTTATTGAAACCAAACCAAGTATTCTTATTCCACTTTTTAAGACAATGGTGTGTTACTTCTGCGGCCATCGTCGCCGCTGTCATGCCCTGACCATACAATGGATCGACTGAACACACCCGATCACCACCAAAAACAAAATTATCTGGAAGCTCAAGATGACCATACTGACGGCGCAGATTGCTCTTAAATCGATACGGTTGTGCATCACCAATCGGTTCCATGTCAGCGTATAAATTTGCAAGCTCTTTAGAAGGCAGGCTTTCCAAAAAGTCCTTCATTTTTTCAAAATCCACGGGTGGCTGATCATCGAGATAACCGCCTAGGCCGAGCACAAACATATTATTTTCTGCTCTTAACAAAACTCCCGTTCTTGTTCGTTTAGGTGGATTATCCGCCAGCAAGATAACACCGGTGTCAGGTTTTCTTTTAAAGGCAACCAGTTGCGTGACATAGGCAACATCAACAACAACCTCAGTAACGTGTGGTTCGCCAAAACCCTGGCGTTTTAAACATTCGTAGATTCTTGAATATCGTCCTGTGCAGTCTGCAAAGAAATCCGCAGAAAAAGTTTTCTGTTGGCCTTCACTGCTGATAATCACCGATTCAATGCGGCCACGATCGGGTGACACGACAAAATCAATGACTTGAGTATGATCAATAAGTTCAACGTTTTTTGTTTGCAAAAGTCTTCTTCTGACTTGGAATTCGAAAAAACCTCGCGTCATACCAAATGCTTTAATACCACTGGGGTAATTACTCCACCAAGACTCGCCCATTTTAATGATGGTATCTTTTCCATACTCAAACGAGTTAGCGCCGGCCGACACTAACTGCGATTTCAAGCCAGGAAGGAATTTTTCAAAATTATCAGCACCACGATTAAGTAGTACGTGGAGCTGCGAGCCCTGCGGTACACCGGGACGAACAGTCGGATTGGTGAGGTCGATCTTGTCAGCCTCGAGTATCGTCACTTTTTTAAAAATTTTGGCGAGAACGGCAGCTTGCGCCATGCCGGCAATCCCGCAGCCTATAACAACAGCATGATCGAGCTTTCTTAACATCGCACTCCCCTTTTTGAATTTACTTTTTGAAATGGACTGAACATTTAGTCAACTTTTAGAACCCCAAAAAATTTTGAGATCGAATATATCGCATCTGACAAAATATTTTTTATCATTCTCGCAGCCATTGCAGCGATCAATGCACAGATCAATGCACAATAGTTACGATAAATTTTGAAGGGAGATTGATTGCAAAAAAAAAAGACCTGAAACATAGGCTACTAGTTTCAGGTCCCTAGGTTCCCATTGAATCTGAAAGAAATTACTCTTCCACCTTCAAGGGCCATATTGATGTCACTACCATGCGCTTCCCCTAAATTTCTCTTTCGAGAGGCTTAGGGCTATCACAATTATGAAGTTGCCTTAGCAACATCGATTTCTATCTATAGCAGAGAATGTGCCAGCAGTTATCTGCTCTATAAACTGTGCCTTCAAAAAACTTGGGCCACAATGAGACAAGGTGGGGAATTCAATTGAGGAGAAAAGTTCTCAAGCCTTTTCGCGACCAATGTCACCATGAGTTTCATCAATCACACTTATGATACTTACTCATTTTAAATCTATCTCCTAGCCAGCTATATTTGTCTTACAAACCTTTCAAAAGGAGAAGACAAATGAAATGGTTAAAAAATGTTTTCCGTAAAGAATCTGATTGTAAATGGTTAATGCTCGGATTGTAAGATCCTGTGGTGGGTGGCCAATGAGATTTTTTGCGGACGACCACTCACCTTTTGAAGACCTAAAAATCCAGAGTCATCTCTATGGTTTTTCGCTCATGCGACCGACTTTGGAAAACCAAAAGATGTGGGCATTGCGTCTCGAGCCCGACCTTTCATTTTCAGGAAATGTTTGGCAGATTCTCCAGCGCTACACCATGCCACTGATTAAACGCCATGGTTGCCGCCAACACAACGAAGGAATTTCACGTCTTCGACTCGACCGTGAAGAGCCGCCTCAATTTGACGAATTTCGCTCCCGCATGTTTGATTTGTCTGGGTGGACAGTCGTTGAAAGCACCGGTGAGATCGAACCGCGGGAGTTCTTTTCAATGCTTGCTCGCAAAGAGTTTCCAACTGTTAAATGTCTCCGTCCTCTTCACGCCGTCTTTTGCGGATTCGCTCCTGATTTTTGGCATGAAGCCATTGGCCACCTGAGTTTACTGACGTGCCCTGAGTTCTCGGCGATATATCAAAAAATCGGTTTGCGGCTTTCGCAGGAACCAGATCGCAAAACCTTTGGAGAACTTTTAAAACTTTATTGGATTCTTCTCGAGTACGGAATGGTCTTACAGGACGGATTCCCACGCGTTTTTGGGGCAGCGTTTGTTGGCTCCTTCATGGCACTACAACGTCTCGATAGAAAGTACATCGCACTTAGGCGGTTTCAACGTGGCAATGTTTTAAAGTCGCGCCTATATCCAGAGGGCCGCTCCCCGCGACGTTCTTGGAATGGTAAAATAGAATTTTACGTTCTGGATAACTTAGCAGTACTTTTACAAATCTAGTTTTTTTTCAATATCTGTATTTGTTCAGCTAGCAATCCGTCTCGCAAAGAATAGATCGTGGGAATCATTTTTTTTGCACCTAATTCACAAAGGCATTCTTCTAAAAGAATTGTTCCCCCCAAAATCATATCGACGCGCTTGCGCTCCATTCCCGGAATATCCATTAACTCCAGTGTGGACCTTCTTTTCATTTTACTAACCAACTTTTTAATATCAGTACAACTGACAACTCTTTTTTGTTTTTTCTTAATGATCTTAGCGATAGCTCTTGCGGTTCCACTAGAGGCATAAGCCACAGCAATCGAAGGCCAATCCTTAATTTCTTTGCGCATCACTTTACGAATATGACTGCGTAACTTATTAATCTGTTGAGACGTAGGTGGATGGCCTCGCAAAAACATTTGTTGAAGTCGAGCTGTGCCGAGTGGAAAACTCTCCATCGCCACCACTCGCTTATCGCAAACAATACTAACTTCTGTACTACCCCCGCCGATATCGATCAAACCAAAAGCTTCTTTAGGTAGACGACTTTCATTATGCATAATTCCCAAAGCAATAAGACGAGCTTCTTCGAATCCCGAAATTATTTTTAAATTGATTCCCGTGATGCGACAAATACGACCTACAAGTTTTTTGCCGTCCTTAGCTTCTCGCATGGCACTTGTAGCAATGGCCACGACGCTCTTTACCTTAAACTCATCCATCCTCTTTTTAAATTTCACAAATGCTTTTACAGTGCGATCAATGGCCTCGCCGTTAAGTTGTTTCTTTAGGAAAACACCCTCTCCCAGGCGAACCATAGTTTTTTTGTGGAAGATGAGCCTAGTCTTAAATTTGGAGCTAATATGGTAAATGACGAAGCGAACAGAATTCGTACCGAGATCAATGATTGCGATTTTCATTTAGTGATTATATTTAGATTTACGCTGAATAGGAAATGCTCTTTCGACACCATTTAGGTTTCGCCTCGACGCATTGGTAGCTCGACTATAAACTTACTACCAATGCCCCGTACCTTTCCCACCATACTATTTTGTTCGCGAAATCTGGTGTGTCTGTCCATCAACGCGGAGTTCCCACTTAGCTTCATTAAAAGAAAATGCAGTGCCGCTGACTTCTTTAGAAACATTGCCTACGTCTGCCACATGTCCTGACCTTAAAACATAAGTGTTACAGTTTGAGTTCCAACATTTGCCTTTAATTTCCTCAGCAGCAAATGCACCCACCACTTTGTTCTCACGCCATAGGGTGACCGTTTTGTAAATCCCCCCCCAACCTTTGACTTCACCCAGGCATACCGCCTGTGCGGGATAGGCTAGAGTCACTTGCTTTAGGAACATTATCTCTGAGCCTACTATCTCGTAGCAAAGTCCCGGTTTCGCATGGGCGAACTCAGTCAGACCCAACAAAAGAACAAGACTAAAGAATATTTTCAATCTCATAAATTACTCCTTTTTAGTAAATCGAGTTAAAAGACGTTAAAATTAAGCTACGAAAATATATAAATTAAAATCTATTTATTAGAAATATATTTCTAAATTTATGAAATTTTTATCAAGCCCTGGAGAGTCTCATGCAACCGGATCTCAAAGCCACAATCTTGAAAGCAGCGATCAGCAACTATTCGGTAAAAGGCGTGGCTGCTACCACCATCACCGATATTGCCAAGACTCTTAAAATTAGCGCGAGTCAAATCGCCTATCATTTTGGGTCTATCGATAATGTCTATCCTGCAGTCGTAACATTTGTGGCAGAAAGTGCCCGAGATTATGTGAATTCTTATGTGGATAAAAGATCTAAGTCACAAACGGTTTTTGAGGCATACATTGAAGGTACGTTCCGCTGGGGTTCTGACCATTTAGAGCTACGGAATATTTGGTCCTACGTGATTTACACGGCCTCGTTTGACGAAAACACGCGACGTTTACTCTCACAAACCTTTTTGATTGCACAAAATCGCATTGAATCTTCTCTGTACGAACATTTTGCGAAAAGAAAATTAGAATTAAAAATTCATGACGTTCTTG
>CAYPZY010000130.1:0-7551 GCA_964415155.1 uncultured Bdellovibrionales bacterium | reverse complement strand
AAAGGTTTGTCAAATCGAGAGGCTGAAGTCGCTGAACTTGTGTCTAAAGGACTTTCAAACAAGGAAGTTGCTAATCAGCTTTTTGTCACCGAAAAAACCGTTAAATTTCATTTAACGAATATCTATAAAAAAATGAACGTGAAATCACGTGCCCAGCTTATCGTCTGGTGTTTACCCCATTTGGGTTTTGTTGAGAACGACGCTCGCGCGGCTCAGACTGAGATTAAAGCGCCGAACGCTGCTATCAACAATAACGTGACTACTATGCCGGTGGGCAATGCCACTGTTGGCGGAGCTACTATTAATCCTATTAGCTCAGACAACAAACAAGGTTCTGGTAATTCCGATATCGGCGCTTTCGGTATCTAATTCTCCCGCCCGATAGTTGTTTGTTTCTCTATTAGTACCAACATTTCATACCCTCCACATACACCAGGCCCCTAACAAGGTGCCTGGTTGTATTTTCGGGACGCGGTTAGTTACAGCCTTCTTTTAAATCTTCAAACTTTTTGATTTGCTCAGTTGTCGCGCGAGTTAGTGTCAATTTCACTTTTCCAAATGTAAGAGTTAATTGGTTACCGCTCAATTGGTAGTTGGCCACATTGTTACTTGAAGCCCCACTACCTCTACATTTCGTCGATGCAATTGTTTCTAATACTGTGATGGATTCGCCAGTCAGTTCTGCTTTGGCCTTTTCTACCTCTTTGTCTTTTTGCTTCGTGGTAGTGGTTGCCATTAGTACTGTCCCGTCTTCGGAAATAGTCATCAATAGTTCAGGGCTAAAATGGCCGTTAGACTCCTCCGAATACGGAGCATACCACGATCCATAGATGTCGGCGTTTGGTTTACTCTTGGTGCTTGAGCCACTATTACAGGCTGCCGTCGCGAACAACATCACCAATAATACGATTTTTGATTTCATAGAAAATCCTCCCCAGTGGGTGTTTAGTAACAAAGCTCGGCATCAACTCTAACAATTTTTCAAAGAAAATCGTTATAAGTGGATTATCGACTTCGCTAGTTGTGATGGAGGACATTGTGCTAAAATTGTGCCAGGTTACGCATCGCGTCCCGGATTTGTAACCAGGCACCTTATCAGGGAATTACTCGCAGCCTTCGGCTTTGTCGGAGAATTTTTTGATTTGTTCGGGAGTGGCTTTTGAAAAGTAGTCAGAGCCCTCGCCGTAAACGAGAATGAGATCGTCGTTTTCAAATTTGTATTTTACAGGTGCTGGATCGCCGCTCGCATCGCCACAGGTTGTAACACTGATTTTCGATTTCGTAGTGATCGTGTCACCGGTGATACCTACTTGGTATTTTTCCACTTGTTTTTGTTTTGTGTCTGAGAACATACGAGTGAAGGTGAGTGTGCCGTTCTCTTCGACAGTAAGAAGAGTTTCTCCAGTGTAGGTGGGTGCATTTTCACCTTGGCCTTGGCCTTCATAACTGGTGTACCATGTTCCGTAAACAGCTTTGTTGGCTTCGGGACTTACGCCACCACCACCACCACCACCATTTCCACCGCCGCCACCGCTAGAACCACCACAGGCACCAATGATGAACATCGTTACAGTTACTGAAAGAATGTTTTTTAAATCCATTTTTCCTCCCATTTAAAAATTCTTAAACTATCCATCCACCGGTTAATTCAAAGGTAAAATGATGTCAATTCAAGTATTTGAATGAGGTAAAAATCCCCTCGCTTTTTAGCCTAAAATTAACAAATGTGCTGGTTTTGTAATCTTTGCGATGTAAAGTTTTTTCTTGCGATAAGTTTGGTCGAGTTTTGCAAGTTCCTAACAATATGATTTCTTCCAGGTCGTAGGAATATAAATAAAAAATATTTATATCCGTACATCTTACATACTGCTAAAATTAATTGCGTAAGTTTGGGCGATATTGCTGAAGCCGTCGGCTTGATCGTAGGAAGCACTTAGCGTAATGAACGAGTAGCGATAAGAAACGCCCATGGTAAAGTGCAGGCGATCGTTAGTTTTGACCCGCGAAGATGAGGACGTTGAAAAACGAGATGGTTCACGGTAACCGCCACCACGCCAGATAAATTCCATATCTGAGTCTTTTAGAACAGTAAATTCGAAGCCGCCGTGCGGGACAACTTTGGAACTGCTATCCAATAATATTTCGCCGCCGAAACTTCCGGCGTAAATGGTGTTAGAAAGTCCTTCGTACATATCGATGTCAAATGAACAGGTAACTCTAGAGCCGAAACGAACAAACATGCCGCCACTTATTTTGGCTGGAATCATGATGTCGCGAAAGAAAAAGCTTTCCGATTCATTGGTGATGTCAAATGTGCGGCGTGGTTCATAGTAGATACCGAAACCCATATCGCTAGCAGATCGATAAAGAGCGCCAACTCGGGGGTAGTAGGTGACCTGTTGTTCCGACTGATCGCCGTCACGCAGAGAAGCAACTTCGTAGACGAGTGTTACTCCCAATGAGAATTGATCTGAAAACTTGTGCGCAATCAGCAAGCCGTAACTGGTGATTCCCATAATTTCGATACTAAGATTCATTTTATAAGGTGTTGCAGTGCCGACAGCGAATGCCCAATTGGAAAAGCGCGCGCTGAGAGCGCTAAACTGATAGAGGTAGGGGAGCCCGTCGCGTTCTCCGTCGCCTGTGATATCTGCTTCTTTATTTAAAATTTGATTGGACCCGCTAGCAAAATCCCAGCGCCACCGACTCATCGCAAGTCCTGCGGGATTTGCGAAAATTCCACTGGCATCGTCACTGATGGCGGCAAAACCGCCACCCATTCCCAAAATACGAGTAGATCCCTGAGGTGACAAAGAGTAGGCGCCGTATGGATTTTGTTGGGCGTTAACTATTGCGCCAGCAAAATATATTCCTACAAAAAAATGGAGTCTCAACAAAAATTTCACTACAATCAAATTTATTATGAAGCTTCTTTTTTGTCTCGCCTTTTCTCTGTCGGCCGCGCAATCCAACGCTTCTTCTGCTGCTAGTTTGACCATCGAACCTTACTTGGGTTTTAGCAAACTCTCGCAAAAAGAAGTCGCCACGGAAAATGTTGACGATGCGGCCAATGGGGTAGTCTTGGGAGCTCGTGGTGGTTTGCGCTTTGGTGACCTCTATGGTGCTCTTGACTACCATCTCGGCGGGTCTTACGCGATGGATTTGGCTGGTCGCAGTTATATCAACACGCTTTTTGGGGCCGGTGGAGGATATTTTGGAAACAAGTATCGCTTATGGATTGGCTATTATGGACTAGATCGTCTCGAGGATATGAACCAGCTTTTGGAATATAGAGGCAAAGCGTATAAAGCTGTGCTTGGTCTTGTCGCGAGATCGAAAATCATTTTCAACGTCGAATACATCTATCACGATTTTACTATTAAGAAATCCTTCGGATCTGATTTGCCTTTTACAAGTCTGAGCGCAAGCGTGATGATGCTTTCGGTGAGCTCGCCTTTGGATTTCAAATAAATTAGGCGCGCTTTGTGATTAAAAAGTTCTTCCAATTGTGAAGGGCTTTGCGATCCAAGGCGACCACACAAAAGGTTCCTTGCGTTGCCTTTTCACTCTTGATGATTTGTCCCTGACGAGATAATTCATAGATTTGATTTTCCTCAGTCTTAGGAAAAAACAATTCCACTTGCGTACGTAAATTGTTGTACATTTCTAGCATGAGAGATCGCAACTGATCTATTCCCGTTGTTTGAATAGCGCTTGTGAAAACACGCGGATGCAAATCAATCTTAAATTGTTCGGCGATAGGGGCTTTGTCGACCTTATTCAGAACATAAATGATCGGTTTACTATTCCAGCCAAATTTTTCAATGAGCTCCGCTACTGTCGCGATTTGTTGGTCGCGATGGGCGCTCGACAAATCAATCACATGAATAAGAACGTCTGCGTCCGCTGACTCTTCGAGAGTCGCTTCAAAAGCATCAATCAGTTGGGGTGGGAGCTTTCGAATGAAGCCGACAGTGTCGGTGAGAAGTGCTTTCTGCTCCTCTCCTAAAAAGACCTTTCGAGTCGTGGGGTCGAGAGTTGCAAAGGGCATGTCTTTTACAAAAGCTTGTGCGTGGGTTAAGGCGTTAAACAAAGTTGATTTACCGGCGTTCGTGTAGCCCACTAGCGAAAATTTAGCCGTTTCCTGCCGCCGGCGCGAATCGCGGTGAAGTTTGCGATGCTTTTTAACCTCCTCGAGCTCTTTACGGATTTGGCTTATGCGAAAACGAATGTTTCGACGATCCACCTCGAGAGCTTTTTCACCGGGACCTCTTGTCCCAATACCACCGCCTAACCGTGAATGACTCTCGTGCCAAGCACCTACCATGCGTGGCATTTGATCAAGCATCTGTGCAAGTTCAACCTGCAGCTTACCCTCGTAAGATTTAGCTCGTTTCGCGAAAATATCCAAAATCAGTTGGTTGCGATCGACAACTCGGGTCTGCAAGACGTCTTCTAGATTACGTTGTTGAACTCCCGACAAATGATGATCGATAACGACAACATTGGCGTTGGTTTCTTGAACCAAATGTTGAACTTCTTCGACCTTACCTTTTCCGATAAGAGTCGCAGGATTCCAGGCGGTCAGAAGTTGAGTGAGTGAACCAATGACTTCAGCGCCCGCCGCATAGGTTAGCTCTTCGAGTTCCCACAAACTCTCTTTGACGTCGCTGATGGGATCTGATTTTAGTCCAACTCCAATCAATAGAGCGGTTTCTTTTTTTTTAACTATGACCATTAAATTACTTATTCAGTTCTTTTAATATTTGAATCTGCAGCGCCGTCAAAACCATAGTGTTGCAGATATCCTCTACGGTGCAGGTTCTCTGTACCACATGCGCAGGTTTTCGTAAACCCATTAGAAACGGGCCAAAAACCTCACCGCTGGCTAACTGTTGAACAAGTTTATAGGCAATATTACTCGCATCGAGATTTGGAAAAATGAGAATATTTGCGCCGCCGTCTTTTAACTCGCTAAAAGGAAAGAGGCGATCCAAAATATCGGCGTTTACCGCGGTATCGGCCTGCATTTCGCCATCGACAATCATGTCAGGATAGCGCTGTTTCACCAGTTTCACCGCTTGCTGCATCTTGCTTGGGTTTTCGCCGCGGCTTGTGAAATTGGTATAGCTTAGCATTGCAATTCTCGGTTTTATTTTGAAGAACCCGGCGATGCGCGAGGCATGAATGGCAATACTTGCTAATTGTTCTGCTGTGGGATTGATATTTACGGTCGTGTCGGCAAATAGGAGCATTCGATTTTTTATCATAACCACGTTCATGCCAGAAGCGATTCGCTTGGCGCCAATCACGTCAAGAATTGGTCTCACGGCATCAGCGTAGTTTTGTGTTGAACCTGAGATCATGGCGTCGGCATGACCGTGGTTCACCATTTGCCCTGCGAAAAAATTGGTGTCAGCTAAACGTCTTTCGGCTTCCTGCCACATGACACCTTTACGCTTTCGATTCTCGTAATAATTATTTACATAGAGCGTATAATTCTCATCGCGCCCAGGATCAATAATGCGGACATCATTAAGCGGCAGTTCGAGCTCTCTTAATTTTTTTCGAATACGTTCTTCATTCCCTAACAAGATAGGCTCAATGATCTTTTCGCTACTTAACATCTGTACGGCTCGTAAGACCTTTTCACTGCGTCCTTCTGGAAAAACAATTTTAGGACGGCGATTAGATTCTTGAGCTCGCTCTTTAACCTGATGAATGATGTTTCTAACAAAACCTCTTCCTGAACTTTGAAAAGAAGCAAGACGATCCTGATAATGTTCAAAGTCAGTGATTGGTTTTTGTGCCACGCCATCTTTGATCGCCGCTTTTGCGACCGCGGGTGCAACCCATAAAAGAACGCGCGGATCAAAAGGTTTAGGAATGATATAGTTGGGTCCAAATTGAAATTTAGTTCCGCGGTATGCCGCCATTACGCTGTCGGGAACATCTTCTCGCGCTAATGCCGCCAAAGCGTGAACGGCTGCCAGTTTCATGTTTTCTGTGATGGTGGTGGCACGCACGTCGAGAGCGCCACGAAAAATATAGGGAAAACCGAGCACGTTATTCACTTGGTTTGGAAAGTCGCTGCGACCAGTAGCGATGATAACGTCATCGCGAACCGATTTAGCGTCTGGTGGCAAAATCTCTGGTTCGGGATTAGCCATTGCGAAGACGATCGGATTTTTATTCATGGTTTTGAGCATATCTTTGGTAAAAGCTCCGGCAACACTTAGACCCATGAACACATCTGAACCCTTGACGGCATCTGCCAGAGATCGCTCCTTCGTGTTTTGTGCAAACTCCATCTTGTACTCGTTCATGCCATCTTTTCTGCCGTGGTAAATAACGCCCTTACTATCGCACATAAAAATATTTTGCTGTGGAACACCGAGAGCACGAAAAATTTTTCCACAGGTAATGGCTGCGGCCCCCGCACCATTCACTACCACCTTAATTTCGGTAATTTTTTTTCCAGTGATTTGGAGCGAGTTGAGTAGTGCTGCTCCGGAAATAATGGCAGTCCCGTGTTGATCATCATGGAAGACGGGAATTTTCATCTCCTCCTTAAGCCGTTTTTCAATGTAAAAACATTCAGGTGCTTTGATATCCTCGAGGTTAATTCCGCCGAAAGTGGGTTCTAGGGCTTTAACGGTTTGAATGAATAGCTCAGGATCTTTGGCGTTGATTTCAATATCGAAAACATTAATGTCGGCAAACAACTTAAACAAAACTCCTTTACCTTCCATGACCGGCTTGCCAGCGAGTGGTCCAATATCCCCAAGACCTAGTACAGCAGTTCCGTTGGTGATGACGGCCACGAGATTGCCTTTCGTCGTGTAGTCATAGGCTGCTTCAGGATTTTTGGCGATCTCCAAACAGGGAGCAGCGACTCCAGGCGAATACGCCAGAGATAAATCCCTTTCAGTTCGACAAGCTTTGCTGGATAAAACGTCGACCTTACCCGGGCGTGGGTCAGTGTGGTATTTCAATGCATCTTTGATTAAATTTTCATCCATGATGGGTGCCGCCTTTTGTCTCAGTATAGTCTAGACCAGCGGGCTAAACAGTCAACACCACTAAAAAATTCCTCCGCCGCATGGTGGCGCTTTGGCGCTAAAGCGGTTGCGCTCTAAGCGCAAAAACGTAGAATAAAATTCTGTTAAATCGGAGGAAAAAATGAGTAACGCGCGCGATGTTGTCATCATTGATGGAGCACGAACCCCCTTCGCAAAAGCCGGGACACAACTAAAAGATGTGCACGCAGCCGAGCTGGGAAGAGTGGCCGCAAAAGAAGCGATTGCGAGAAGTGGCATTGATCCTAAAATCATCGATGAAGTCATTATCGGTAATGCTGGCAATCCCTCTGATGCTGTCAACATTTCGCGAGTGATAGCTCTTAACTCGGGTATTCCAAAAGAGGTTTCCGCTTTCACTGTACATCGTAATTGCGCTTCAGCTCTAGAGGCAGTTGCATCCGGTTTTGAAAGAATTAAATCAGGAACACTTGATACTGTCCTTTGTGGTGGTTCAGAGAGCATGTCGCAA
>CAYPZY010000129.1:0-7719 GCA_964415155.1 uncultured Bdellovibrionales bacterium | reverse complement strand
CAAAGTAAAGGCCTGGTCATGATCGTGGATGATGAGCCCGATATGGCGTCACTTCTAGAAAAAGATCTAGAGGATTGTCATTTCACAGTTGAAGCATTTCAGCAGGGTGAAAAGCTTTTGCAAAGAATCGCAAGTAATGTTCCAGATCTCATTGTGAGCGACTACAATATGCCGGGTATGAATGGATTGGAACTTTTAAAACGAGTTCACAAACAAAATCCTGAGATCCCCGTTATTTTTGTAAGTGCCTTTTTAACTAAAGAAGTGGTGATCGAAGCTTTGTCCAACGGCGCCTATGGTTTTTTAGAGAAGCCCGTCAATGAAGTGCAGCTCATGCTAATGATTGAAACAGCCGTCGCGCGCGATAAAGCGACAAAGCTTATCAATCGTTCACTCAATTTCTTGAAGTATCATTTTGCTGAGATCAGCAAAATTCTAAAGGAGCAGGGGAAGACGGCGCTTTACAACTCCATCAAACTTGAGCTCGACGATATTATTCGGCAAAAAGCACGTCTTAATGATTTGACTTTAGCTGATCAAGAAACACCAAATAGAAAAGCTTCTTAATAGCTTTGTGAATGGATAAACTTTCCTAGCGCAATTAAGGGGAAAGTGTGTTGGTAAGAGGGATACTCAAGATACAAAAGACCCGGGTGACCCGTGCCAACGGTTGCTTGATCGAGCCATGAACCGCGACTATTAAAATCCTTCACAAGATAGCGAATTCCACGTTTCACCATTTCCGTATTTGCCATACCACATTCAATCAAGGCCATGAGTGCCCAGGCGGTCTGCGAAGGTGTGCTAATTCCTTTACCGATCCATTCCGCTTCTTTGTAAGAACGGGTCGATTCGCCCCAGCCACCATCGGAATTTTGAATTTTCTCAAACCAATGAATAGATTTTTGCAAGTAAGGTTCGCTGGAGTTTTCACCGGCGCGAATTAATCCTGAGATAGCACAACAAGTCCCAAAAATATGATTAATCGCCCAGCGACCAAACCAGGAACCGTCCGCTTTCTGCGCACCCTTCAAAAATTTGATGGCATGCCTTTGTGTTGCAGAATTGGATTTTGTATAACCCATGGTAGCTAGTGCTTCCATCGCATTGCCAGTTGTATCGGGAGAGCTATAATCAAAAAGCGCGGCAGAGTCGGCAAGATTTTTGGTAAAATACTTTAACAAAAAGTTACCATTATTATTTTTGTCGAAGGCGCCCCAACCGCCGTCGTCACTTTGGCATTCGATAATCCAGCTGGCGGCTCGCTTTAAATCTTCTTCGCGATAATTTAGAGCTTTACAAAACAAAAGCGCTTCTGAAGTGTCATCGATATCGGGCGCGTATTCAAAATCAAATCCAAACGGGATGCCACCATTTTCTAAATTGCGAGCGTCCCAAATATAATCGGCAGCAGGTTTTAATTTTTCTTTGTCGTAGCCAGATTCCACCAAGGCGAGACCTGCTAACATCGTATCCCAATAATGACTATCCATCAGATGGCCCTTGTAGGCGCCATCACCACTTTCGAGATAAAGCCACCTCAGCATTTCTAGGCCTTTAGTTTTTGCGTTCGCAACTTTTGCGTTTTCTTCGGGGTGGTTCTCGGCATAGTTACTAAGTGATATCAAAGAAAAACAAGTGGCAACGGTGTAGCCACCCCACGACCCTTTGGGTTGTTGATTGACCAGAATTTTATCAACCATGTAGCCATCGACAAACTTCACTGGTCTGAGCGGTTCAAGAATTTTTAGTGGCTGAGTTCGTAGTTCCGCTAAAGCGAATTTAGGTCCAAAGTCTTTTGAAACTCGCAGTCTTCGCATATAGGCAATTCCAAACATATGGGGAACTACCCATTGCGAAAACGAGCGATAGTTCATCATCATTTTTTCGAAGAAAATAAAATAGGGCGAGTAGGGAATAACTTCCCAGGAAAGGTTCTGAAAAAGACATAAGATAATTTTGGTGAATTGGGCGGCTTTTTCGACGCCACCTTTTTTAAGAATAAATTGCCGCGCTCGCACCATCGGTTTGGAATCAATATCTTCGCCTGTCGCCTTCAAGCCCCAATAATTAAAAATGGTAACGTTGATATCGCCTTCGCTCAGCGCGGGATCATTACATTGGTGCCAGGAACCATCTGCCAGTTGTGACTTTAAAACATTCTCACGCAAAAAATCTAAATTAAGATTGGGTTCTTTAATTCCCATCCAAGTTAACAGCAGGTAGTAGTGATAAATAAAATGTTGGCCTAAATAGGCCGGATAGTCCCAAAGTTTATTTTGAATCTGGTGACTTAATAAAACTTTTTGTGCAGCTTTGATAGTGACAGTGACTTCCTCGTGCAGATCCTGGTTGCCTGTGCCTGGCTTTTGGATTTCTTGCATGACGATCGCCCCCTAATGCGCTGAATAATAGCAAAATTGGCGAGCCTTTACCTCTGTAAAGTTTTCATTTTATCCCAGTCACTGGGGTTTAATAGTTCAGAGCCAATGAGAATAACTGGCAGTTCATCTGTCGCATAATTGACCTTGGGAGGTTTTATCTCCGATGGGAGCCAACCTTTTCCCATTCTGGTTTCTATCCATTCTCGGCGAATTAAAAGTGAATTTGAGATTAACGTTTTTTCAGGCTTTTGCCTGCGAAATTTGTATTTCGATTTCTCATATTCATAATGGCTAAGAATTTGAATCTGTCCTTGCCCGGCTTTCTTTAGTTCCTGATAACCGAACTCACGCACATGTTTATATTTTTTTCGCCCCGGTTCTCGAAACGTAAAAATAAGATCAAGGCGTTCCTGGTTAAATAGCTCCTCTAGTTCCTTCACATCAAAAATATTTAATTCGATAGTAGAAACACCTTCTTGGGCGAGCAGCTTTTCAGAAAAAGAATTAGCTAACTTCCCTAATCCTTCCAGTGTCCCAATGTGTAAATGGGTCAAAGTGTGTTTGGATTTAATTTGCTCAATCTCAAAATTTAATTTGCGCTCCGATCGCTCATAAACATCGGCTAACTGAAAAGCGGCGGGGAGCCATCCTGATTTACGTTTCGCCGTGCGATCTAAGATTGTGAGGTCCAGAGCTTCTTCAAGTTTTTTTACGATCCGTGACAGCTGTGGTTGGCTTAGACCAATATTTTGCGCGGCCGCCGACAGGTTTGAATAGTGAAGAGCTCGGCACAAGACGTTCAATTCCCAATGTAAAGTATCCATATTAAATATGTATATTATGAATAATAAATTAGCAATTATGTATTGTACTTATTTTATATATTTCCCTAAAACGTCACCCATGTAAGCATGAAAAATTTTTTAAAACCTGGGAGGGTGAAATGAAAAAATTAGTTTTTGTAGCAGCGCTTTTAGTTGGTGGAACAGCCATGGCCGACGGATTTGTATGTCAAACTTTAGATGGCGATTTAAATGTTAAAATTTTCAATAACACTGACCCTTCAGTAGGCACTCGTAATGCCGCGGTTATGATTATCTCTGACCCTTCCGTAAGCTACGGTAATAAAACGATCGCTACTTTTAGTGCTGAAGCTGCGACCTTAAGCAATGAAGGTACTGCTTATCGCGGTGTTGTCGATTTACGCCGTTTAAGCGGTGGTGAGAACATTGTAGGCACCAAACTTAGCAATCTTAAGTATGTCGATGTCCATGTTTATTTCTCCTATGATCGCCCCTTGGCAGTTAATGAGATGGTTTCTGGCCAATTAGTGCTGCATAAACGAGACGGCACTTCTTTCCGCGAAAGACTAGAGTGCAAAAGATATCTTAAACAGCGCTAAAGTTAAAATTTAAGACGCGTTTAAATAAACCCCGAGTTAAAAGCTTGGGGTTTTTATTTTCTGCATAGATTGACTTCCCTAATGGGCTTTTTTAAATCTTAAAGCTAATGCTAAAACATCTGTTATCGTTAATCTTTGTTGTTCTACTGCCTCTGATTTCGCCGGCAACGGTCGACAGCGTTGATGAAAATCAAATACGTCTCGTTTTACATTTGCTTGATTATTTAGGACGGGATTACGGGGGAGCTGTCGCCAAGGGCAAAGTCGTCAGTGATTTTGAATATAATGAGCAAAAAGAATTTGTTTCCCTTTTGGCGCGTACCTTGCCAAATTTAAAAATTAATTCTGACATTCGTCATGCTTTAAAAAATGATGTTGAGAGCTTACAGAAGAACATAAACCAAAAAGCAGATGCTTCCCTCATTCAAAAACAAACCGAAAAAATCAGAGACGATATCATCGCGAATGTCGATTTACCGCAGGCGCCGCTTCAATGGCCGAATCTGTATCTAGCAAGAAAGCTTTTTTTGCAGCGCTGTTCTCAATGTCACGGCGAAAATGGCGATGGAAAAGGCAAGCTCGCAGCGGACTTAGAGCCGAGGCCCACCAACTTCTTAGATAAGAATGTCATGGCGAAGTCTAATCCATTTTCTTCGTACAACACCATTAAACTTGGCGTGACCGGAACCGCAATGACTCCTTCGACGGATCTTAATCCAGAACAGATTTGGACGCTTGCCTTTTTTGTACATTCTTTAAGACACCAAAATAATCTCGACAGTAAAATTAAATTTGAACCGCAGTGGTTTAGTCCTGAGACTCTTCGCCTCCTTGCACAGTCTAGCGATCAAGAAGTTTCCGAAAAACTTTTTGCATCTTCTCCGGATCAAGAAAAGAAACTGGCTCTTCTTAGAACAGTTTCCTTTGACGGTAGTTTCAAAGGACTTCTTCAACTTGCCAAGTGGCGACTTAAAGAAAGTGAAAGTCATTTTCGTAAAGGCGATATCGATGGGGCAAGAGACCAGGCAATCAAGGCCTACCTTGAAGGAATTGAGCCTGTCGAACCGAAAATCAAAGCTACCGATGCAGACCTCATTGCTGACATTGAAGGAAAAATGAGTAACGTTCGCGATCTGGTCAGTAAAAATCAGCCGATCGAAACAGTTCAGAAGGGGATCGAAGAAGCTCTGCTTACCATCACGAAAATTGAAGAGCGAATCGAAAACACGGCACTCACTCCCACCGTCGCATTTCTTACTGCCGCAGCTATTTTACTCCGCGAAGGTTTCGAAGCTGTTCTCATCGTCGTTGCTCTTCTCAGCGTCCTTAAAGCTTTGGGCGGTTTGCAGGCCAGCAGATGGGTTCACGCCGGTTGGCTGGCCGCCGTTGTGGTAGGACTCATCCTCTGGTGGGCCACGGGACAACTTCTTGATATCGGTGGAAGCCAACGCGAAACCTTTGAAGCTCTCGTCTCTTTTTCTGCGGTTGCAGTTTTAATTTTCGTCGGCTTCTGGCTGCACAGTCGAACTGAAATCCATCGCTGGAAAATGTTCATCAATCAACGTGTCGAAGAAATCATGGAGCGCAAAAGTCTCTTCGGACTTTTTACTATCTCCTTTCTTGGCGTCGTTCGCGAATCGCTCGAAACGGTACTTTTTATCCGCGCCATCTGGTTTGACACCAACGCCCAGTCCAAGCTCGCGGTTGGCTTCGGCGTACTTTCAGCTTTTTTTCTCGTTTTGATTTTGGCTTGGGCACTCTTAAGATTCAGTCGCTACTTGCCCTTACGCACACTCTTCATCGTCACTTCAATGACTGTCGGAATTCTAGCCGTCATACTTACCGGTAAAGGAATTCACTCTCTTCAAGAAACGGGTTTAATTTCAATCACCGTCGCACCGATCAACTGGCGGGTCGAATTCTTAGGTCTTTTTCCCTCTTGGGAATGTTTGATGGCACAACTCTTTGTTGCGGCGTTGGTGACGGGGTTGTGGTGGTATGGGAACCGCCCTTGAACTGGCCTACTTAATTGTGTTTTTTTTCATAACTTGTTCAATAATATTGAAAACTTAAGCCTCTCACAAAGACAATCCAACCATTTTTAATGTATATACCCTTAAAACCACTGGACTTTTCAAAATAAAAAACACAATTAAGTAGGCCAGTTTATCAGAGGTTCGTATCAATCCGCGCGAAGTTCTTCGTCAACGCTGGTTTTAACAAACTCAATAACTTGGTACGGCGGCCTTTTTGTAATCCCCAAATATCGAATACCTCGGGAAGCGATGGCTTTTCGCGGCTTAAGCTGCCGAAGAAGTTCATGACCTTTTGAGGAATTTCGGGATGGGTGTGCCAAGAATTGATGACGTGTTGGGTAGTTAGTTTTGAAAACGGATTTCGTGCGAAGAATAAGAAATATAAACTCCAATTGATGAGATCTAGGCGACTGTGAATATTTTCCGCTGTCAAAGTGTACTCACGGCGGGTTAGACCTGTGATGAGAGCTGATTTCGCACGCCATTCAAAATTGTTAACTAAATGTTCAACATGCTCCATGCCAACGCTAATACCTTGGCCACCGTAGGGTGTTGTAATGGCGACGGCGTCACCGACAAGAAGAAAGCGACCGCGAGAGGCTGGACCAAGCCATGTTTGAAAAGCTGGGCAACCGACGATGGGCGCTTCATCATCAAGTTCGCCGAGGTTAACGTAAGGATTAGCCTGATCGAGAATTTTTTTAATACCGTTTTGCCAGTGGGTTTTGCCCTCACCAGGAGTATCAAGAGTACTGTAGTAAAGGCGCTGACCCACGCCAGGTAGATTGAAGGCGAACAAAGTGCCTTCACCAAACGTGCGAATGACTTGATAGCAATATCTTATGGGCGCTGGCTTAGCTATTTCCGCACCAATAATCAATTCAGGATTAGCGCCAAAAACCACACGAGTATTGCGTGGTACCTTAGCTCCTCGTATCCATTGGCGAACTGATGAGTGACGACCGTCACAGCCCACAATCCATTTTGGTTTTACGATAACTTTATCTTTTTCCTCACCCGTTTTGCGTAATTCAAAGATGGGTTTATCAAAAAAAGAAGGATCATTTTGATTAATAGGCTGCAAGTTGGCGCCCAACCAAAAATTTTCGCCTAATTCCCTTAGCCCAATTTTTCGGAGATTTTTAACTAGTTCATCATGAGTGAAGGTGACGGCGTGGGAATAGCGTGGGTAGCGCATTCTGATTTCAGCAATAATGTCTTTGTTGTTTTCGCCGAGATCACGAAAATGAAGTTCGGTGATATTGGAAAATTTGTTGCCAGTGATTGCAGACTCAAGACCCAAATCTTTTAAGATTTTTATTGGGCCCGGTTGCATGTATTCAGCTTTAAAAACGCGGCGAACTTGGGCAGACCGTTCTACGAGCATCACATCAATGCCCCGCGACTTAAGTCCAATAGCTAATGGCACGCCGGTAATGCCGGCACCGACTATTAGAACTTCAGGTGTTAATACTTTAGCCAAATGATCCCCCAACCCGGAAATTTTAGGTGGTCCCTACGCTAAAAGTCTACCAAGAATCCCTCAATCGACCCCATATGCCAACGAAATCCGCACGATCTCGCTTTGAATCCGCTATTCTTACTATGTATATTGTCCAGCGTCAAACGACTGAAGGTTTGTAAAATATTACCGTATATTCGCTTCAAGTACTTATTAAACAAGATTCTTCTGACGATATAAATGTGATGACCAATTTTTTTATTTAGAAGTAAATCAGAATGGCGAAATAGCAACAGAAAGTGATACACAAAAAATACGTAAACGTATAAAATATGTAGCATATGATTATAAATAGGTTATGAATCAGATTAGTGGTTGCTTCGCCTCTTTACATTTTAAACCAGCACCAAGAGATTCAGTATCACCAAATTCTAT
>CAYPZY010000128.1:0-7738 GCA_964415155.1 uncultured Bdellovibrionales bacterium | reverse complement strand
ACCCTTGCTGAACTGGTCCAGTAAAAAAAGCCTTCTGAGTGCTTAAAGTTCCAAAAGTAAAATTTCCTCCTGAGTCGATGGTCATTCTTTTTCCGCCGGCATTGTCATCCCAAATAGAAAATTCATTGGTGTCATCATTGGCAATCATTCGATAGCTCGAGTTCCTTGTTTTTAACATCAACTGAGCATCGCCTAGCACACCTGCAGCCGAAGTATTTTCGACCTTAATGGTAGTGAAGGCATCGGCTGACGATTTTAAATGCAGAATCGTATCCGGTGATGCTGTCCCGACGCCAACATTACCACTACTATCCATCACAACCCTGTCTGTACCGCCGGTTACAAATTTAAGCGTATCAGCAGTGCCAGAGTAGATTCCCGTATTGGTATCAGCAGAAAAACTAAGTGCCGGCGTACCAGCCGCACCCGCTGGCAATAAAATAGCACCAGTCATAGTACCACCAGCCAATGGAAGTTTGTTACCACCATTGTCATTGTCAGTAACACACGACCAAGTATAAATCGGTCCAGCACTCATCTGTAATTTCTCAGTCGAAGTACAGTTTGGAACCGCATTGTTAGTGGCGACATCAGTCGAACCTGTACCAGCATTTAAAACAGCCACTGTTCCTAAGCCAAGACTTGTGCGAGCAGCCGCAGGCGTTTTTAAAACAAAGTTCGAGCCGTTGCCTACAATAAAATTATCAGCCGTTGGTGAAAGTCCTGCCACATCTGCCAACTGCGCATCGTAAGCTTGTACATCAGTACCAATCACGACACCTAAATTTGTTCGTGCTGCAGAGGCTGACGTCGCTCCAGTTCCACCTGCTGCAACGCCAAGTGTGCTTGAGAGACTTGTCGCAACAACGTTTGTTAAGGCACTACCATCAACTGCTGGAAGTTTTGAAGAACCATCAAGTTTCACAATCTGATTTGCACCAGTTCCTGTGTTCACACTTACTGTTCCGCTCGCGACACTTAAACCAGAACCTACTTGGACGATACCTTTTGTTGAAGTCGTTGCATCATCAACGGAGATCACGGGAGTTGTTGTCGCATTTGATACCTGAACAGGTGAGGTGCCACTCACGTTGGAAACAGTACCAGCGGTTGGAGCATATAAAATCCATTTCGAATTTGTCGCATCCCATTTAATGGCTTTACCATCAGCTTGTCCCGTTAAATCTAGGGTGTTACCACCAAGTTTTCCATCGGCGTAAACTTTTGTGGCCGCATCTTGATTTGCAGTAGGATCACCAAGACCAGTGATTTTATTTGTACCCATGGCAATAGCACCAGTCATAGTACCACCAGCCAATGGAAGTTTGTTACCACCATTGTCATTGTCAGTAACACACGACCAAGTATAAATCGGTCCAGCACTCATCTGTAATTTCTCAGTCGAAGTACAGTTTGGAACCGCATTGTTAGTGGCGACATCAGTCGAACCTGTACCAGCATTTAAAACAGCCACTGTTCCTAAGCCAAGACTTGTGCGAGCAGCCGCAGGCGTTTTTAAAACAAAGTTCGAGCCGTTGCCTACAATAAAATTATCAGCCGTTGGTGAAAGTCCTGCCACATCTGCCAACTGCGCATCGTAAGCTTGTACATCAGTACCAATCACGACACCTAAATTTGTTCGTGCTGCAGAGGCTGACGTCGCTCCAGTTCCACCTGCTGCAACGCCAAGTGTGCTTGAGAGACTTGTCGCAACAACGTTTGTTAAGGCACTACCATCAACTGCTGGAAGTTTTGAAGAACCATCAAGTTTCACAATCTGATTTGCACCAGTTCCTGTGTTCACACTTACTGTTCCGCTCGCGACACTTAAACCAGAACCTACTTGGACGATACCTTTTGTTGAAGTCGTTGCATCATCAACGGAGATCACGGGAGTTGTTGTCGCATTTGATACCTGAACAGGTGAGGTGCCAGAAACATTTGTTACCGTTCCACCACTTGAAACGCCAATTAATCCCCAGGCCGTTCCATTACAAAATTCCATTTTATCGATGCCAGCATTATAACGTTGTGATCCTTTAGTAGTGGCATCGCAAGTTGCACTGCTATTGCCAAATTTAATGTCGCCTGCGACATCAAGTTTAGCAGCGGGAGAAGAAGCGCCGACTCCAACATTTCCTCCATTATAATAGACAGAGGTTCCATTCACCACCCATTCACTTCCACCATCTCTTACGCATGACCATGAGTAAACGGGACCCGCACTCATCTCTAATTTTTCATTTGTCAAACAGTGAGGTACGGCATCTGCTGCCATGATCTTACCAGCGGCAGTTCCTATATCCAAACTTGTATAGACAGACAACAAGCTTGCGCCGGTCCAATATTTGATTTGATTATCATCGGTGTTAAACCACATTTTGCCTTCGTCAATCGCGCCAAGCGAACCAGCGAGAGTCGTCTCTGCTGCATCATCGTATGTTCCAAGATTGATTGTTTTTAGCGGTGATATCGTAATGTGACCAGTACCAAGAAGGTTGTTGCCATTCATGTCGATGGCACCACTCATAGTACCGCCAGCAAGAGGAAGTTTTGTCGCGTCAGAGGTACCAGGAGTGTAGATCTCCCATTTGCTCGCCGCCTGATTCCAGCGAATGCTTTGACCGGTGGTTGTAAGTCCCGCTGTATCTAAAGCAGAACCACCGAGTTTAGTATCAGAGTAGGTTTTATTTACAGCATCGCCAGCAGCAGATGGTGCAGCAAGGTTAATGATTCTCTGCGAGTTAAAATCCACGGCAGCAGTAGGAGTAAAATTACTTCCACTTACTTTAGTATACTGTGCGCTAGTTCCTGCAATCAAAGCCAAAATCTCATTGTAATTGGCGTTTGTCGTTAAATTATCAACTTTCACCTGAGTGGTTGACGTTGAAGTCTGTAGAAAGTCTGTAGGACTTTTTCCTTGCAATGAATCTGCATATAAAGCGTAAGGCACAGCAACAACATCGAGTGATTGAGTAACTGTTTGAGGACCACCACCGTCATCAAAAGTCATTTTAATCTTGCGTTTGGCGCCGCCGGCTGAAGTATAAGAATTGCCGCTCGCGCAAGTTAAACCGGCCATCGCGATACTATTGTTATTTAAAATCTGTGCTAAAGTACTCGTGTCTTTGAAACTGGCACCAGATCGAGTTCCAGTTCCAATAGTCAACGCGAAGACACCGCCTGAGCTCGTCATATTAGCAAGGTGTGTTTCTTCATAAAGAAGACATTCTTCCGCACCAGGTGAATAGATCTGAATTGTAAAGGTGACACTCGAAGCCTCGAGGGGCTGATTTGTAGGATCTAAAATACGTCCTTGTAAGGTCAACCCTTGCGGCGAAGTCTGAGCCACACCTTCTAAAGACAAAAGAAGTACAAAAGCAAGTAACGAACCTCTCGCACCTTTTAAAATGAATTTTCTAAAAACGTTCAGCATGTTCATTTCCTTGGTTCTCTATTGAGAGTCGAGCGCCGTTTTAACGGTCATAAAAATCTTATAGTTTCCCGACGTAGTCACTTTCTTTCCAACAGCCATTTCTCCTGCCGTTAACGAAACTCTATGACCAGCAGAAGTTGACATATTAATTCTGGCAGCAGATTCCAGCGCCAGAATTTGCCCTCTTTTGATGTCATGAAATTCTATGGATTTTTCTAGGCCAACTTTGGCGTTTGTTAGTTTAAATAATTTCACACCTGATTTTGTGGACTTTAATACGCAAGCAGAAACACCGTCTTTTGTGGATTCGCTGCAATTAGTCGTTGTTAAACCCTGCGCTGGAGTAACAGTGTAAGTGGGTTTATAGTTTGGGACGGCTGAGCTATCAGAGTTTTTTAAATGGACGACGACAATGGCCTCAGACGCACCATCAGCAATGTTGCCACCGCCAACAATGATTTCCGTCTTCATAAAATCATACGAACTACCGCCAAGAGTGAGTTTTAAATCACCGCAAGCAGTGAGGATCGTTGCAAACATAATAATGGATAAGTAACGTACAACCATATCTCTACCTTCGTACATTCTCATCGGCAAAATTCGCGTTAACATTTACTTTAGTCTGGTTTGTTTTCCCAATTTGAGGCGAATTAAAACAATCTAGTTCATCTCACTTTGATAAGTACCACTGCACTCGAGTTAATGGCATAGGCCGTGCAATATCGATGATAACTTTTGATACGGTTTCTTATTTTGATATTGGAGCAAGCAATGAGAAATATTTTCAAGGATATGACGTTAATTGTCTTTATAATTGCATTGGCAGGCTGTACGCGCCCCCTATCGCGAACGGAAAATACTACGGAAAAATTTGAAGTCAGCAAATACACAAGCACTTGTCTCAAAGAGGAATCGACCCAAGAATTGGATGAAAAGGAAAAAGTCGATCTAGAGACCAATAAAATTGTCCTATCTGACAAAATTGAAACCAAGAACTTCGAAATTTTAGACTGTAAAGATAAGGTCAAAAAGCATGGCGCTGGCCCTGCTCGTAGCTTCACTGCCGCAATCCAAATCCCAGCTCCCGATTTAGCCAGTCAGTTAAGATCTGTCGAAATTGAAAGCGCGCGCACCTGCAGCTTAATTAGTGTTGACGCCCTCAGTGAAAGCCTTACCGGCGTAACTGGGACTGCAGACAAAAAATCAAAATATAAAATCAACGCCAACTTCAATCTATCTGAAGCCACAAAGAGTGGTGAGTTAAAACTTTTACTCACTGATTCCGCAACAAGGTCATTTAACTATGTTAATATCGCCGATGGTAAAAACGTTCTTGAAATTCGCTACCTAGGTGAGAAGTCTGAAGTTCTGCTAAAAACAAAAATTTTAGTAGAATTACAGGTAGAGCGCAAAAAAGTAGATGTCGTTCAAAAGGTAAAACAATGTGCTAAGGGCGATAAAAAAGCTAAGCCTGACAAAAAGAAATAAAATGTCTTTTACTCGCCAGACTGATCGGCTCGTTTTACGGGAATACATCCCCTCAGACTGGGAGTCCGTTCAAGCTTACGCCGCCATACCCGAAGTCACCAAATACGAAGCTTGGGGGCCAAACAAGCCTGACGAAACAAAAAAATTTGTTGCCGATTGCTTATTCCTAGCCAAACAAAACCCCCGCTATAAATTTGAAATTGCCGTTACCTTACCTGATGGAAAACTTATTGGCGGCGTCGGCATTCGCCGCGAGTCCCAAGAAAGCTTTGTCGCCAACATGGGTTGGGTGATGCATCCCGAATTTCAAAACCGCGGCTACATCACTGAAGCCGCGAGAAGTCTCATCGATTTTGGGTTCAATGACCTAAACCTAAAAGTGATCTATGCCACTTGCGACTCACGAAATGCGCCATCATATCGAGTGATGGAAAAAATCGGGATGAAAAAAGTAGGCATTCTAATTGGCGTTCGTGAATTCAAGGGCGAAGTTTCCGATATGCTTCGCTACGAAATTATTTCGCCAGGCAATTAATCGCGAGTCAGTTTGTAAAAACGCGAGGGTCAAATTGTCCTGTGAGTTTTTGTGCAACTCGAACGGGCTCAAATTTCTCAGCGCTCGAGAAATATTTTTTTGGCACGAGCATTGCTGTTCTTAAATTGAAATCAAAATTTAAATTCATCCATCGAAGGAGAAAAAATGAAAGCTTTAGATCTGATGTCTAAGAATATTGCAACGATTGAACATAACCAAGACTTACTTTCGGCAATTCGCTTAATGTTGAAGCAGAAAACCCGACACTTACTTGTGATTAAAGATCAACATGTGGTGGGCGTTTTGTCGGCAGAGGAACTAAAGTACGTGAAGAAATCTTTCGAATGTGTAAAGGCGGGAGAGGTGTGTGATCGATTCGTCGTGTTTGCTCCGCAGAGCACAGATGTCGCCGACGTTTCCAGCATTTTTGAACAATTTAAACTGCAAGTTTTAGCCGTATTAAATGATCTTGGTTATGTTTCAGGAATCATTACTCCGATGGATTTTATCAAAGCGATGGCTGGACAATTCCCACAAGCTAAATATGCCTAGTTTTTTGAAGGCGATAAGAAGTTGGCGCCACAAGGAGCCAACTTCGCAGAGTTATTTGCAGGTCACTTACTATTTCAATTTGGATTGGTTTTGGATCAAGTAATCAAGACCTTCGCCTGATCTAGTTCCTCTCTAACTATTGGTTTCTACGACCGATAGGTCTTAGACGAGGACTACATGAAAACAAATCATAACGAGAATTTTAGCAATAGTTATTGGTCTTGGGATGTCTTTATGATGGGTGGACTATCCATCTTTGTCTGCATTGGCTTTTGGATGTTCTTTGATAAATCCATTTCTCTATTAACAATTTCGCAAACTGCGGCCACACTTGCCTTCGTCGTTAATCATCCACACTTTTTATCCTCGTACATGCTTCTTTATGGAGACTTCCGCAATAAAATTACTGAGCGCAAAAGATACTTCTTCGCTGGCGTCATCGCTCCCGCCATTCTTTTAGCTTTTCTGGTCACCGCCATGGTAAGAGGTGATCGATCACTCATGGGTCACATTGTTACAGCGATGTTTTTCCTTGTAGGCTGGCACTATGTGAAACAAGTTTTCGGCTGTATCATTGTAAGTTCCGCGCAAAGAAAAATTTATTACAAACCTTTTGAGCGCAGACTTCTCTTGGCCAATTTGATTCCCGTCTGGTTTATGTCTTTTTTGGGAACTCACGTCGGCAACAACAGTTTTGACTTCTATGGAATTCCTCATTACAGCTTGCAATTTCCTGCCTGGACTTTGCAATTTTGCTTTTGGGCAGTCGCCATTACGGCGGTCTCTGTAGTGGTAATGCAAACAAAAAAATACATACGCGAAGGTCACAAACCTTCACCACCAGCTGTAGCAGCTTTTGTTGCACTCTATGCCTGGTATCTTCCAGTGATGGCTCATCCCGCCTTTGGTTACCTAATTCCCCTTTTCCACTCGCTGCAGTACTTATCGTTTGTTTGGTTGCTTAAGAGAAATCAGGTATCATTTGATATTCGTGAGTTAAAAGAAGCAAAGTGGCGCGAGGCCTGGATTAAAAATTTCGGCGGTTTCGCTATTGGCGCGCTTATTCTCGGTGCCACATTTTTCGAATACCTACCAAAAGGTCTCGATGCTCAAAGAATCATTCCCGCCGGCGAACTCGGTTACGCTCCATTCTTGGCGGCGTTCCTGCTATTCATCAATATTCACCACTATTTTATTGATAATGCCATCTGGCGCTCCGACAACGACGTCGTCAAAAAATTCTTAATGCAACCAACCGCTGTCCCTAACGAAGGTAGCTCTTCCAAGGCGGCTTAACGTGGCGGACAATCAATCATGATCGATCCAAAATCGCCATTGTCACATTGAACTTCAAATCGTCTTTGCGGCATAAAGTTCGAGCACATACCGGCCTGCACCTGACATCTCATTCCTGATTGCGTGACAAAACCTCTGAAGTTCGATTGTTGACAGAACGGCTCAAAAAACCACTGTTCATTTTCGACTAAAACTTCCACTCGCATCGTCATCCAATTATTTAGACAAGCAAAAGGATCTTGACTGTGAATGGTAATAAATGAGTGGGCTAAAGCGGGACATAAAATTATCATTGCGAAAATTTTCTTCATAGAGACCCTCCTAGTAAGAGAGTAAGAGAAAGTGTGTGGGATGGCAAGTGTTTGGGGTTTGGGTTGGGTTGGTTTTTCAAACAGCAACCCACAACGGCAAATTTTTAGGTTTGCCGTGTG
>CAYPZY010000127.1:0-7739 GCA_964415155.1 uncultured Bdellovibrionales bacterium | reverse complement strand
TGGGACTTGTGATGTAGCGTTCGATATAAACAGTATCGTCTTTAAAGTAATTTAGACCTTCAGATTTTGCTGTGCGAAGCGCTGACGGTAAATCTTCAGGCTTAGTCACGATCCGCATCCCTTTACCACCACCACCGGCAGAGGCTTTAATGATAACAGGGTAACCGATTTCTTTCGCTGTGGAGAGAGCTTCTTCTTCGGTGTTCACTGCACCCTTGCTACCTGGAACAATGGGAATCCCAGCTTCAGCCATAAGTTTTCTAGCGGCAAGTTTGTCTCCCATGGCTTCGATATTTTCAGGTGTTGGACCAATGAAAACGATTCCTGCCTTTTGTAAGGCGCGGGCGAAATCTTCATTTTCACTTAAAAAACCATAGCCCGGATGAACCGCATCGACTTTAGTGATCTTGCAAGCTTCAATGATTTTGGGAACGTTCAAGTAGGAGTCTTTACTAGCTGCGGGGCCAATATGAATGGCTTCATCCGCGAGGCTCACATGTAAGCTGTTTCGATCCGCATCGCTATAGACGGCGACCGAAATAATTCCTAACTCACGACAAGCTCTTATCACACGAATTGCAATTTCACCGCGATTAGCAATCAGAATTTTTTTAAACATTGGTTGCATGACAAAGCCCTTATAGCGGAATGTTTCCGTGTTTGCGGGGTGGATTAGTATCTTTTTTATTTTTTAGCATTTCTAGCGACTGAATAATACGCGCGCGCGTAACCGCAGGTTCGATGACTTCATCAATATAACCGAGTTCCGCAGCAACATAAGGATTATTGAACTGGTCTTCGTATGCCTGAGTTAAACGTTGCCGCTCTTTTTCTGCATCGTCTGATTTATTTATTTCGTTTCTGAAAATAATGTTAACGGCACCACTCGCCCCCATAACTGCAATTTCTGCAGTCGGGTAGGCAAAGTTAATATCTCCGCGCAAATGTTTAGATGACATAACATCGTAAGCGCCGCCATATGCCTTGCGAGTAATGATAGTGATTTTAGGCACCGTCGCTTCAGCATAAGCATAAAGAAGTTTCGCGCCGTGAGTGATGATTCCGTTCCACTCCTGATCAGTGCCAGGTAAAAATCCTGGAACGTCAACGAAAGTCACTAATGGAATATTAAATGAATCACAAAATCTGATGAAGCGCGCAGCTTTAATGCTCGCTTGAATATTTAAACAACCAGCAAGAACTTGCGGTTGGTTGGCGACGATTCCGACTGGACGACCATTAAAACGAGCAAAGCCTACGATAATATTTGGTGCCCAATGCTGGTGAACTTCCAGAAAGTAACTTTCGTCAACCACATGCTTAATCACATGAAGCATGTCATATGGCTTTTTTGGATTGTCTGGGATAATCGCGTTCAATTCTTCACTCGAACGATCCGGCCTATCTTTAGTTGGTAAGATTGGTGAGTCATCGACGTTATTGGGCGGCAAGAAGTTTAAGAGTTCGCGGATGAGAAGCACACAATGCTTGTCATCTTCAGCAATAAAATGGGCAACACCAGATTTAGAAGCATGCGCACTGGCACCACCTAGTTCCTCCATTGAAACTTCTTCTTGAGTGACCGTCTTTACTACATCAGGACCGGTGACAAACATGTAGCTGGTATTTTTAACCATGAAGATAAAATCGGTAATGCTTGGGCTATAAACAGCGCCACCGGCACAGGGGCCCATGATGCCGCTAATTTGTGGAACTACTCCCGAAGCTAAAACGTTACGTAAAAAGATATCGGCATAACCACCGAGCGATTCGACACCCTCTTGAATCCGCGCACCGCCTGAATCATTGAGGCCAATAATAGGAGCGCCGTTTTTAATAGCGAGGTTCATCACTTTAATAATTTTATTCGCTTGTGTGCGCGACATACTGCCGCCAAATACGGTAAAGTCTTGGCTATAGACATAAACGAGCTTGCCGTTGATATTTCCAAAACCAGTGACAACGCCGTCGCCTAAGATTTTCTTTTTATCCATACCGAAATTAGAACAACGATGAGTTACCATGCGATCGAGTTCTACAAAACTGCCTGGATCAAGCAAAATTTCCAAACGCTCACGTGCCGTTAATCGATTTCCAGCTTTATGTTTTTTAATTCGTTCTTCGCCCATGCCTTTTAAGGCTTCAGCATTTTTCTTTTCAAGAAGCGCCAATTTATCGGCTGTTGACAGCGTAGAGGTGAGTTCGTCCATTGTGATCCTTTAATTATTAAGGGTAACTTCTTCCGTACAATCGTGGGAATGGAATGGTTTCTCGCACGTGGGGCAAACCACAAATCCAAGCAACAGTGCGCTCGATGCCTAAACCGAAACCAGCGTGGGGAAAGCTGCCGAAGCGGCGAATATCCATGTACCACTGGAAGTGTTCTTCATTTAATTTGTGTTCAAGAATTTTTGATCGTAGTTTATCAACACTTTCTTCACGTTGGCCACCGCCAATGATTTCACCATAGCCTTCGGTCGCTAAGAGGTCGCAGCTCATGGTGTACTGAGGCTCTTTTTCATCTTCCTTCATGTAGAAAGCTTTAATCGCTGTCGGAAAGTGGTGAACAAAAACTGGTCTTTCAAATTTTGAACTAACGATCGTTTCATCTGTTCCACCGAAGTCATCGCCATCAATGAACTGAGGATTTTCTTTTTTGATCATCTCAACGGCTTCGCGATAGTGAAGGCGGGGAAAAGGTGCTTTCACTTTTGTGAGGGGTTCAAGATTTCTTTCAATAACAGCCAGTTCCTCTTTACGATTGGTAATTGTTCTTTGCACGATGTATTCGACAAATTGCTCTGCGAGTTCCATGTTGTCGTAAAGGTCATTGAAGGCAACTTCTGGTTCAACCATCCAAAATTCGATAAGATGTCTGCGAGTTTTCGATTTCTCTGCTCTAAAAGTCGGTCCAAAACAATAAACTTTGCCGAAAGCCGCCGCCGTCGCTTCTATATAAAGCTGACCGCTTTGCGAAAGATAAGCTTTATCATCAAAATACTTTGTTTCGAATAAAGTTGAAGTTCCTTCGCAAGCATTCGGAGTAAAAATAGGAGCGTCCGTCAGAGTAAAACCGCGACCATCAAAGAAATCACGAATAGCCCTAATGATTTCGGAGCGAACTCTAATGATGGCGTGTTGTCTTTTTGAACGCATCCAAAGGTGACGATTGTTCATTAGAAAGTCGGTACCATGCTCTTTAGGAGTTATCGGGTAATCAACCGATTTGCCGATGATCTCAAAGCTTTCCGCTGTCAATTCGAAGCCACCGGGACTGCGCTTTTCTTCGCGAACTGTGCCCACAACCTTAACGCTGGTTTCTTGGGTAATTTGTTCGAAGGTTTCAAAACTCTTGGTGTCGCTTTGATCTTTTAAAAAGACGCACTGACAAAGGCCAGTTCCGTCACGCAACAAAAGAAATTTAATTTTTCCAGAGGAGCGCACATTGTACGCCCAACCCTTGAGTTCCACTTTTTGGCCAACATATTTTTTTAATTCATCGATATAATATCGCATAGATTTGTAAGGAAAATTTCTATCATGATGAAAAGACCGCGACAACAATGCCTTGCGCAAATTTAAGGTCGATTTTCTATGTGGGATTTTTCACACTAATTGTTTTGCAGGTAAGAGTAAGCTGCCCCGATATTAAGCTTTCCGCGCGTTTCGACGGGAAATAAATAAGGATCAGTCGAACTCATGATGGCACTTTTGATTTTTTCGAAACTAGCGTTCGGGAAAGCGCTGATCAAAAGAGCCACGGCGCCGGTCACAAATGGTGTAGCCATACTAGTTCCACTCATCAGGCGGGTCTCGTTGCCAGGATAAGTACTCAAAATATCTTGGCCGGGCGCTAATAGATGTACCCGCGAGCCAAAGTTGGAAAAATCAGCTATTTGATTGGCAAAGGTGTTGGCGCCGACAGTGATCTGGTTGGATAAGTTTAAAGAGGCGGGATATTCGTAAAATTGATCAATATTAGTGCCATCATTTCCCGCCGCCGCGACAAACAATATTCCTTGGCTGGAGAGGCTTTCGATTTTTTGCTTGAGAGTGTTTGAGCAAACTCCGCCACCCCAACTTGCGTTAATCACTTTGGCACCTCGAGTTTTGGCGTAGTCAATTGCTGCGATTGCAGCACTAATGGAGCCACCCCCAGATTTGTCGATAAAAGTAATTGGTAGGATCTTGGCTTTAGGCGCCACCCCTTTGGGAAGAAGATCATTGGTTGTGTGATCGGCGGCGATAATTCCAGCGACGTGGGTGCCGTGGCCAACGGTGTCGCGAACGTCGTTGTTACGAGTGGCAAAATTCCATGAAAGAACATCATCGACAAAACCGTTGTTATCATCGTCGACATTCTTTTGCCCGTTAAGTTCGGCGTCGTTGTAGGCAAGTCGACCGATCAACTGTGAATGATTAATATCAATTCCCGAATCGACGATAGCGACCAAAACATCCTGACCTAAAATATTTTTATTCCACAAACTTGCTGCGTTCGTGTTTTCGATTCCCCAATTTCCAGCTTCTGCTTGCGGACGGAGTTCACCGCCAATATCAATCTTTAGTTGGAAGTCGTATTCTACAAGTTTCACTTTTTGAATTTGGCCATGAATATTTTCATATTTTTTAAAAAGAGCTTCCTTAGATTGGGCTTCTTCGACCATAACCGAACCGTCTTCGAAGGTGACTAAAAAGCGAGTTTTGATAGCGCTATCCACACACTGTTGACTTGGCTCTTGAAATGTTTTTGACATCGAGGTCTGCGCAGGGGCGCACGCTGAGATCGTGAAATAAATAAGAGTGTAGAGAAAAAAGAGGATTAGCAGATTTAAAAGCTTATAAGTTTCCATCTAAACCATCCTAGTTGTAACTGGAGAGAGCCTCTTGCTCTCATCTTTATATTGTCACTTCAAAGTCTGATTTGGGTTAGTCAAGTGGACTAAAACACAACTTCAAACGAGTCCGTCAGCAAATCTGTTGTCGCAATATGAGACATTTAAAAATTAATTTTTTTGTCGAAGTTTGTATAAGCGATTTTATTGGCTTACGGAATTAACCTAGCGTTGTTAAAGGCTTTATCAATCTGGGATATTAACCGATAAGGTCTAGGTATGGAGACAAACGTGACCGGTAACAGTTTTGTCAAAACGAGCTATTTGGCTTTTATCCTGTTTGGTGCGTCTCTCGTATTTTACCAAAATTGTTCGCAGAAGCCCTTGATTCTTGGCCAAGAAGAGCAACAGGCCGTTGCTACAGAAGTTCCCTTAAAAATAGTTGGTGATTATAATCACGCCTGCATGTTGGCAAACTCCGCTGTTAAATGTTGGGGAGGTAATCGCTTTGGCCAATTGGGAAATGGGACCACGACGGATCAATTGAATCCCGTAAGTGTTGTGGGTTTAGAATCAGCTGTAACTGATGTTGCAGCCGGCAATAGCTTTTCCTGCGCTGTTAAAAATGGCGGCGCTTATTGTTGGGGTTACAATTACTATGGGACGCTAGGAAATGGAGTAGCTACAGCACCTTCAGAGACAGCTACGACTTCGCCCCAGCAAGTATTAGATCTTGAAAGCGGAGTCACAAAAATTTCTGCTGGATATAACTCAGCCTGCGCGATTAAAGCGGGTGCGCTTTATTGCTGGGGTTGGAACAGCAATGGTCAATTAGGAACAGGAGACTTTGTGCAAAGTCCGCGTCCTAAAGCGGTTGTAAATATGCAATCAAATGTCTCTGCAGTGGCGATGACAGATTACCAAGGTATTCATACGTGCGCGATCAAAGCGGGCGCGCTTTATTGTTGGGGACAAAATAACAATTATCAACTTGGCGACGGCACCACGACGAATCGTAATGAACCAGTTGCGGTAGTTGGTTTGGAGTCTGGGGTGACTGCGGTTAGTGTCGGTTTCGGTTATACTTGTGCGATCAAAGAACTCCAACTTTACTGTTGGGGCGTTGGCTCTTCTGGAAGGCTTGGCCAAGGGGATATGAATCCTCGCACAGCGCCTTCATTGGTTTCAGCTTTCAGTGGAAAGATTGTTCAGAAAATTTCGCTTTCCGCCATGCACGCATGCGCGCTTGTTAACAACGAATCTTATTGTTGGGGCGATAATCAATATGGGAACATCGGAAATGGCCAGGTCAACACAGCTAGCCCCACGACTCCCTACAAACTATTTGGTTTGCAAGACGTAGTCGATATCATTGCGGTGGGAACGCATGATGGAAACCAAGCGCAGCTGTTCACTTTTGCTATAACTTCAACTCGAAAAGTTTACAGTTGGGGTGGCAACAACTTTGGCCAATTGGGCACGGGTAATACAATTCTGCGATCAGCCCCAGCTGAGTCGTTTTCGTTTTAAGTGGAGAAAAGATGAAAGAAATGAAGTGGATCGTATTATTTTTATTGTTATCACTGCCTCTTTTTGTTTATCAAAATTGCGCTGAGAAAAAACTGGAGCTGGATAATCAAGCCAGTAATATCAATACTCCCAATCCTGAGCCAAACCCAACTCCCCAAGCCACTACAAAAATTTCGTCGGGCTATCTACATGGTTGTTTTTTAAAGGGCGGCTCTCTCAAGTGTTGGGGGAAAAATTCCTGGGGAGAAGTTGGTAATGGCAATACTGCTCTTCAGCTTAGTCCTGTTGCCGTTTCTGGTATGAACAAAGATGTTACTGATGTTGCTGCTGGAACTGATGCGACATGTGCAGTTAGGGCTGGTGCGCTTTATTGCTGGGGCTACAATAGTTTTGGCCAATTAGGAAATGGTACTTCTGGTGCAAACGCGACGACTTCACCACAAGCGGTTTCCGATATGTCGAGCGGAGTGACCAAGGTTGCCATGGGCAACTACATAACTTGTGCGATAAAAAATGGCGCGCTTTATTGCTGGGGAAAAAATGAGTTTGGAACTATCGGAAATAATAATCATGAACATCAGAACCGTCCGCAAGCAGTCGTAGGGATGGGTTCAGGAGTAACTGCGGTTGATATCACGAATTATCAAGGCAACCATGTCTGTGCGATCAAAGACGGGGGTCTTTATTGTTGGGGAGAAAACGATTGGTACCAACTTGGTGATGGAACGCAAGGGGAGCGTACGGCCCCCACTGCAGTGATAGGATTGACCTCAGGTGTGACTGACGTTTCAGTTGGCCGGGCTTTTACTTGTGCGATCAAATCGGCCGAGCTCTATTGTTGGGGCTATAATAATAATGGACGCTTAGGTTTAGGTGATAATACACCTAGATCCGCGCCGACGAAAGTAACTTTCTTTAACGGTAAAGCTGTTCAAAAAATTTCTCTTTCTTCACAACATACCTGCGCGATTGCTAACAATCAGGCCTACTGTTGGGGAGGCAATTACTACGGGCAAGTGGGCAATGGTAATCCTAATGTCGATCCCACCTACCCTGTTTTATTAGTGGGATTGGATAATACACAGGCCATTGAAGCTGCCGGCACCTATGACGGTGGTAGCGGGTCATTTGCGCACACTATTGCGATCACTGATGGTAACAGAGTTCTTGGCTGGGGAAATAATAGCGTTGGGCAGCTTGGAAATGGCAAAGACGTTAACTTGTCAGCGCCGGCGGAATCGTTCTCATTCTAGTCGGAGAAAATGTGAAAAAAGTCAAATGGGCGACTATTTTATTGGTATTAGCAGCGACTATATTTATCTATCAAAATTGTGCCGAGAAAAAGTTAGAACTCGCCGCTCAGGCCAGTAATAT
>CAYPZY010000126.1:0-7761 GCA_964415155.1 uncultured Bdellovibrionales bacterium | reverse complement strand
CTCAAACAGCATTTAGGAAGTGTGCAATGGTACCGATGGCAACAAGATCTGATTAAAAACGGCAATAGTGATAGAGTAGCGTCTACTAATGAGGGTCTGTTAGCGATCCAAGGTCTGCTTTACCACTTTAGCGGTTCATTTACGCCGGAACCAGTAACCGCAGAAGTTATTCGGCAAATTCAGAAGCGTGGATTCCCGGTCATTTATCACACGTCGCGAGCTATCGACGTTAGAGATATTACAGAGCGTGAATTGCGACGAAATGAACTCCTTCCGCTAACAAATACTATTGGCCCACAATCGGGCTACCCTGGTCAGTTTAAATTTCCAGTTGAGCGTGAACAGCGAAATGTTACTTTTCAAAATGGAATTTACATGTCAGCAGGGCAAGACAAGGGCGAATGGTTAAAATTTCTGTTACTCAAAACAAATTTCAAACCCCAGCACTTGGTGTTTGTTGATGATGAGGAGAAAAATCTGGCGAATGTCGATCGTGCTTTTAAGGGTTTAATTCCGACAACACTTTGCCGTTATTCCAGATTGGATAAAATGGTAGCGCAATTTAACCAAAGTGATAAGCGTGCTGAAATTAACCTTTGGGCAGAGATTTCCGCTATTTTGGCAAAATTTCCTTAAAGGCAAGCGGTGACAAAACATTTACGGGTTCTCGAGGAAGTGGGACTAGTAAAAGGTGAGCACTCGGGTCGCGAGAATTTATTTATTCTTGAACCGGCACCTTTTAAAGATATGCAAGATTATCTAGGCTTTGTCTCGACGCAATGGGATCGAGCACTGTCTCGACTAAAAGCATTTGCTGAAGAGAAGTAGCGTTAAATTTTACCCATATCGATAACAAATCGGTAACGAACGTCACTCTTCATCACTCGTTCATAGGCGCCATTGATTTGATCGGGACTGATAAGCTCAATGTCTGGAGTGATTTTGTGTTGAGCGCAGAAGTCGAGCATTTCTTGAGTTTCTTTGATTGAGCCAATGAGTGACCCTGCGAAATTTCGACGTTTCATGATTAGCGGAAAGGGCGAGACCGAGAGTGGCTTGTCGGGAGCGCCAACTGAAACTAAGGTGGCATCGAGTTTTAAGAGGCCAAAATAATCACTCATGTCGATGGCCGCAGAGGAAACAGTATTGATGATTAAATCAAAAGTTCCCTCCAGTTCGCTAAAGATCGATTTGTCATGGGTAGAAACAAAGTGGTGTGCTCCCATCGCAAGTGCATCCTGACGTTTTTTTCTCGGAATGGCTAAGTACCGTCACATCAGCACCGAGAGCGCTTGCAATCTTAACAGCCATGTGACCGAGGCCACCGAGTCCCATCACTCCCACTTTTTTTCCAGGGCCCGCCTGCCAATGCATAAGTGGCGAGTACACAGTGATACCTGCGCAAAGAAGTGGTGCTGCCAAATCAAGGGGAAGTGACTTGGGTATTTTCAAAACATAATTTTCGTCAACGACGATGATGTCTGAATATCCCCCTTGTGTAGGAGTCTTCCCATCTTTTTCAAAACTATTGTAGGTTGCGTTCATACCATTCAGACAATAGTTATCGAGATCTTGTTTGCAATGCGCGCATTCGCGACAAGAATCGACAAAGCAACCAACGCCGACATGATCACCAACCTTATACTTAGTCACCTTGGCACCTACTTGACGAACGATACCAGCAATCTCATGGCCAGGGACAATCGGATAGATCACGTCACCCCATTCGCTACGAACGGTGTGAATATCAGAGTGGCAGATTCCGCAAAATTTAATATCGATCAAGACATCGTGATCTTTTGGATCACGCCGTTCAAAACTGTAAGGTGCCAATGGTTCTTTTGCTGAGTAAGCCGCGATACCTTTTGCTGGAAGCATGATTTCATCCTTTCAAAGATGTTATGATTGGCTTCGCTCGTGACAAAGTCAATGGTGGAATTCCACTGATCATGGCAAACTGCCCCGACGATAAATAAAAAATCTTAGCCTGTCCTTAACGGTAATTGGTTTTACCCTCATTGGAGATGATAGACATTTACATCGTTTTCAGATACTCCTTAGTCGCTTATCCTGACTTAAGCAAAGAAGGGAAAATGCGAACTCGTTCACTAATGATCCCTTGGATATCGGCGGCGATCGCACTCCTTGTTACGGGAGTCGCCTGGTATTTAACGAAAGAAAGTCTCGAAAAATTTGATGAGACCCGCTTTCGCAATCTTAGTTCACAACTTGAACACGAAATTTCTTTTCGCATGCAAACTTACCTTAATACTTTGGTGCAAACTAAAAGCATGTTTCAAGTTACTCATAATGTAGATCGCGTTGAATTTAAAAATTATGTGCAGTCCTTGGAGATTATGAACAATTACCCAGGAATTCAGGGCGTTGGTTTTGCGCAAAGGGTTTCTTTGTCTCATTTGCAAAATCATACTCGGGAAATCCAGGGACAAGGATTTAAAAATTATGCCATATGGCCAAAGGAAAACAAAAAAGAGTATTTTCCAATAATTTATTTGGAACCATTTGATTGGCGTAATCAGCGCGCATTTGGTTACGACATGTCGGCCGATGCGGTTCGCGAAAGCGCAATGATGAGAGCGCGTGATACAGGGCAGCCAGTGGCAAGTAATAAGGTGAGGTTAGTACAAGAAACCGGTCGTGATGACCAGGCGGGTTTTCTTATTTATGTACCTGTCTACAAAAGAGGGGCTTTAATCCAGACAATCGAGCAGCGTAGAAATTCTCTTGTTGGTTTTGTCTATAGTCCCTTCCGCGCGGGAGATCTTTTTTCGAATATATTTGAAAAGAGTCCAAAACATCATCCCATAGATTTTGAAATATTGATCGGTGTAGATGAAGGTGATGGTGTCCTGATTTACACCAAAATAGCTGAAGGAAAAAAATCGAGTAATTATTTTGATCGTGCTAGTTTAAAGACGACTTTCTCTTTAGATATTGCGGGACAGTCCTGGACAGTCAAAGCGACACCGGCGCCAATTTTTTATCAAGCTTCATCTCGCTTGGTTCCGCGAGCCATTGCGCTATTAGGTTTGGCATGCAGTGTTCTTTTGTTTTGGATTGTGCGACGGCACGATCGTTTTACCGCTGCCGATCGCGAACGCGCCTTTCAAATGGAAACCATCAATAGAGTGGGAAAAATTTTGTCAGGCGAACTGGATTTGCAACGTCTTGTGCAAGCTGTAACTGATGCTGGTCGTGACTTATCCAAAGCTGAGTTTGGTGCGTTTTTTTATAACGTCGTTAACCAAAAGGGCGAAGCCTATACGCTTTATACCATTTCTGGTGTGCCGAGAGATATGTTTAGTCGATTCCCGATGCCACGAAATACAGCGGTATTTGAGCCCACTTTTAAGGGCGAAGGAACAGTTCGTAGTGACGACATCACTAAAGACGCTCGCTATGGTTTAAATCCACCTTACAAAGGAATGCCTTCGGGGCATCTACCAGTACGAAGTTATTTGGCGGTACCGGTTATTTCTAGAACAAGCGAAGTCATTGGGGGACTATTTTATGGTCACTCTCGACCAGCGGTTTTTGCTGAGCGCGAAGAAAAACTGGTGGAAGGCATCGCTGCGCAGGCAGCAATTGCCGTCGATAATGCGCGGCTGTTTCAAAAAAATAAGGAGGCGATCGCCATTCGCGATGAGTTTCTGAGTATCGCTTCGCATGAGTTAAAAACGCCGATCACTTCTCTGAAACTTTTAATGCAGATGACTCGCAGGACAGTGGAGCCAGATAAAGGAAAACTCCCCACACCGGAAAAGCTTGCCAAGGTTTTTGACATCGCAACTTCGCAAATTAATCGCCTTTCAGCATTGATTGAAGATTTACTTGACGTTTCACGTATCCAATCTGGAAAGCTCGTCTATAACTTTGAAGAAACAGAACTGACTACTTTAGTTCGTGAAATGGTAGAGAGATTTTGCGAACAGCTAAAAGTTGCCAATTGTGACCTATCTACTGACATTGTCGGTCCCGTCTACGTTCGCTGTGATCGGTTTCGTTTCGAACAAGTGATCTTAAATCTTTTATCCAACGCGGCCAAATATGGTGCGGGCAAACCCATCGAAGTTGGCCTGAAATCTGATGGCCATGTCGCCAAATTCTATGTTCGTGATCATGGAATTGGAATTGCTCCGCAGAACGTTGATGCCATATTTGAAAGGTTTGTGCGCGCAGTGCCTTCCACAAACATCAGTGGCCTCGGTTTAGGACTCTACATTTCTCGTGAAATCGTTAACGCTCACAATGGTAAAATCCGCGTGGAAAGCCAAGAAGGCTCCGGTTCAAACTTTGTGGTAGAAATTCCAGTGGTCGCACGAAAACCCAAGGGGTTTCAGCCGTCTGCAGCGGCGATTTTGTAAGTAGTTTATTCATTTTCGGCGATTTATACGATTATTCTAGCTATATTTCGGGGTGGATGTTAAACCGGCCTAAATCTTTATTTCAGCCTCAAACGAGAATGGACTTAAAGTAAGAAGAACATAATTTCTTCTTTTAGAGTTCGTTCGCGAACAGAGGAGCTACCACGTGTCTCATTTTTCCCAATTTAATTTATCAGAAGCTTTGCTTAATTCGATTAAAGCTTTAGGTTTCGAAAATCCAACGCCTGTGCAGAAATCGACGATTCCTGTTGTTCGTGACGGTCGCGATGTTATTTCACTTGCCGAAACTGGTTCAGGTAAAACAGCCGCATACTTAATTCCTATCATCGAAAAAATGACAAGCGATTTAAGCAAACGTACATTGGTGCTTGCTCCAACGAGAGAGTTGGCGATGCAAATAGCCGAAGTTTTTCGCTCAATGACTGAACGTCATTTAAATCTTAGATCTTGTGTTTTGATTGGCGGACAGCCGATGATGAAACAAATTAAAGCATTGAAACAAAACCCTAAGATGATTATTGCAACACCAGGTCGACTTCTTGATCACGTTGGACAAAGAACTATCGATCTGCGCACGGTTTCATGCTTAGTTTTGGACGAAGCTGATCGCATGTTTGATATGGGCTTTGCTCCACAAGTAAATAAAGTCGTGCAGATGTTGCCGCGCGAACGCCAGACGCTCTTGTTTTCAGCGACATTTCCAGAAGAGATTCGCGGTTTAGCAAAAAGAATTTTACGAAATCCCGTTGAGCTTGAAGTGAGAAAGACAAAGAAACCGCCAGCAGTTATTTCACAAAAAGTTTTAGAAGTAACAACGGCAAAAAAGAATGACAAATTGTTAGATCTTATTAACGCCGCTACTGGTTCAGTGATGGTTTTTGCGCGCACTAAACATCGTACCAACCGTGTTTCGCAATATCTCGCAGATTATGGTGTCAAGGTAACTCGTCTTCATGGCGGCCGTACACAGGCGCAGCGCACGCGCTCTATTGCCGATTTTAAAGCCGGTATTTTTGACGTGTTAGTTGCCACTGATATTGCAGCACGAGGAATCGATGTGCCGACAGTTTCGGATGTGATTAACTACGACATTCCTATGACAGTCGATGATTACGTTCACCGTGTGGGTCGTACAGGTCGCGCGGGTCAAAGCGGTAACGCAATGACATTGGTAACTCCTGAGGATCGAAAAAATTGGAGTTACATTGCTAAGAGGATTAATTCGACCGTCAATTGATTTGGCGGCTGAGTTCAGGACTAGCCTCTTTAGGTTTCTTGACTTCCCATAAAGGCGAAATGAAAATTATCTGCTAGACCACATGACGACAGCAGAAGTTTTTAGAACATTTAAGCGTGCATTAAAAGGTGAACATCACGATTTCACGCAGGGAAGTATTCCCGAGGCTGTTATCTTGCTGGCGGTTCCCATGATATTGGAACTAAGTCTCGAGAGCGTTTTCGCCGTGGTCGACATGTTTTTTGTGAGCCGTTTAGGCGCCAATGCAATTGCAACTGTGGGTTTAACCGAAGCCGCTGTCACCATCGTTTATTCAATAGCTATTGGAATTAGCACCGGTGCTACGGCCATTGTAGCGAGACGAATTGGCGAAAAGAATCCCGGAGGCGCAGCACACGCTGGCGCGCAATCTATTATTTTATCAACGGCGATTTCTTTATTCATCGGCATTTTTGGCGCGATTTACGCTCACGAGATTTTAAGATTTATGGGCGCTAGCCAGGAAGTAGTAGTAGAAGGAGCGATCTTCACTCGTATTCTCCTCGGGGGGAGCACTGCAATTTTGCTTTTATTTCTCATCAATGGAATTTTTCGCGGTGCCGGTGATGCGGCAATGGCAATGAGAAGCTTGTGGATAGCGAGTGGTATCAACATCATTCTTTGTCCTATATTCATTCATTTTTTTGGCTTAAAGGGAGCTGCAATTGCTACTGTTATTGGTCGTACCTCCGGCGTCTTGTATCAAGTTAAACATTTGATTAAAGGCGATGGAGTGATCAAAATGAATTCGGCCCATTTTCATTTTGATCTTGCAGTCATTAAGTCACTTGTGACCATTGCTTGGCCGGCTTCTCTTCAGTTTATTATCGGTAGCGGCAGTTGGATCATTCTCACTCGGCTTGTTGCAGAGACAGGTGGCACTGCTGCCTCTGCTGGTTATCAAATCGCTTTTCGCAATTTCGTATTTTTTATTTTACCTGCCTGGGGATTATCTAACGCAGCGGCAACTCTTGTCGGCCAAAATTTAGGAGCCAAACAACTCGATCGCGCCGAACAAAGTGTTTTTCAGACATCAACTTATAATACTTACTTCATGTGCCTCGTGACATTTATCTTTGTCGCCTTCTCCGGCCCCATCATTCGTATATTTTCCACTGACGAATTAGTTTTAAACCACGGCATAGTTGGTCTTCGCATTATTGGCTCAGGCTTCATATTTTATGGCATCGGCATGGTAATGTCACAGGCGTTAAACGGCGCCGGTGATACGCGTACTCCCACTTGGCTCAATTTCATTTTCTTTTGGCTTTTTCAAATTCCCGCGGCCTATCTACTGGCGAAGGGCTTTCAATTGGGTCCTGCGGGCGCGGTTAGCGCTATCCCGATCGCCCAAGCATTCTTTGCTTTTGCTGCCTGGTATATTTTTCGGCAAGGGAAGTGGAAAAATGTGCAGGTTTAGGCGTGTAGCGGGATCGGCGTTGGTGTTGGCGATGCTTGTGTTTGGTTATGGGTTTGCGTTAAGGGGTGTTGAGTTTTAGAGATGGCCGTTCTAGTACCTTGGGCGCCCAAGGTGGAAATCCAAAACTGTTAATTAAAGAACCTTCGCGCTATTTCGCTAACCAGTCATTCCAATCAGAAAACCTAAAATTTTACCGTTGCGGATTTTTGTTTGAAAAATTACCTTGGGCGCCCAAGGTGGCGGGTGAGTTAGTCGGTTCTGTGCACTAAGGTGCCGAGTCTTTGAAGCTACAACTTACTCCAATCGCGTCTGTGACTGTGACTGTGATTTCAAATACACCTCCATCTTCTCAACTCCATAACTTTTAATCGCCGCCCGCTGATTACAATTCCTACATAAAAGTCTTAAGTTCTCCTCTCCTCCTAAACCAAATTGTGCATAAGGTGGCACATGATCGGTTTGCAGTGCGTGCTGGGATCCGCAATTTACGCATTTACTCTCGGCTTTCCTCCAAACATTTCTTTTGGTGATGATGGAAGGTGTTCTCTTTTCTGCTTTTCGGGGTTTAACAACGTTTTTTTGCTTTCCTAAATCCCACTCGTTAATTCCTAAATCACAAAGTAGATCTAAAAGTTTATCGCTTTCGATGTTTGGATATT
>CAYPZY010000125.1:0-7842 GCA_964415155.1 uncultured Bdellovibrionales bacterium | reverse complement strand
CTTCCCGGCAAGCCGTCTGAAAAAAAATCAGACACTTCAGTTGCCCAATGAGGTAACCCTTAAACTTTGCCAAAGCGGTCGTCCGCAGATTGTTGAAGTCAATAAAGAATTAAATGACGACTATTTTGAAACTTACGGCGAGCTACCACTTCCTCCTTATATTCAGAAAGCTCGCAACCAGCGCAATATGAGTGAACGCGATAGTAACTGGTATCAAACCAGATGGGCGGAAAAACCGGGGAGTTTAGCTTCACCCACTGCGAGCTTGCATTTCACGGCAAAGGATCTCGAAATCTTGCGCGCGCAAAAAGTCGAAGTGGTAGATGTCATCCTCCATGTTGGTTTGGGAACTTTTCTGCCTATCGCAACTGACAAAATCGAAGACCATCAGATGCATGAGGAATATTGTGAAGTCCCATTAAAAACTTGGCAAATTATTCAAAACGCCAAGAGATCCCACAAAAAAGTTTGGGCTTTAGGAACGACGGTCACACGAACCTTGGAATCGGCGTCACAGGGCCTTTTAGCAGAAACAGCACAGGGCTTTGCAGGCCAAACGCGTATTTTTATTTATCCTGGCTATCAGTTTGCCGTTGTCGACTATCTCTTAACAAATTTTCACCAACCCCAAACCACACTTCTGGCGCTTCTTGCCGCCTTTTGTGGCAAAAATCGGTGGCAAAAACCCTATGAATGGGCTATTAAAAGTGGCTTCCGTCTATTTAGCTATGGGGATTTAAGCGTATGGGAGAAAAGCCCGGAACATTCACAGTTTTAAAAACCAGCGGTCAGGCACGCCGGGCGAACTTAGTTACAAGTCACGGTGTTATTGAAACTCCACACTTTATGCCGGTGGGAACCAAAGCCACCGTCAAAGCAATGTTGCCGGAAGAAATAAAAGAAATGGGTTTTGATGTTCTCCTGGGAAACACTTATCATCTGCATTTGCGCCCTGGCGATGAGCTAATCAATAAACTGGGCGGGCTTCACAAATTTATGAATTGGCAAGGCCCCATCTTAACTGACAGTGGTGGCTTTCAAGTTTTTTCGCTGGCAAAGCTCCGCACTATTAAAGAAGAGGGTGTAGAGTTTCGCAGCCACCTTGACGGCGCCAAACACTTTATTAGTCCCGAAGTGAGCATGCAGATCCAGATGAATTTGGGTTCAGATATCATTATGGCTTTTGACGAATGTCTTCCTTACCCAAGTCCCGACGATAAAATTAAAGAGTCGATGGACTTAACCTATCGTTGGCTTGTGCGTTCACAAAAGGCAATGACCCGACCTGAGAGTTTGCTTTTTGGAATTATTCAGGGCGGTCTTAACTTAGAGTTTCGTAAATACAGTTTGCAACAAGTCACCTCGGTAGATCTTCCTGGTTATGCGCTCGGAGGATTTAGTGTCGGTGAGCCAATTGAGCTTATGCATGAGATGCTACCAAGTCTGGTGCCGCTTATGCCGGCTCAAAAACCCCGCTATTTAATGGGCGTGGGCACGCCTCTTGACCTAATCTTAGCGATTGATTCGGGCATCGACATGTTTGATTGCGTGATGCCGACTCGGGTTGCTCGCAATGGCACTCTTTTTACATGGCAGGGGAAAGTTAGCATTAAAAGACGTGAGTACATGCAGGACAATTCACCACTTGATCCTGAATGTGACTGCTATACTTGCCGTAATTATTCCAAAGCTTACCTTCGCCACTTGTTTTTGGTCGGCGAAATTCTCTCTTGTCGCCTTAACAGTATTCACAATTTGTATTTTTATTCGACGCTCATGAAGCGTGCACGCCAAGCTTTGCTTGAGGATCGTTGGCCACAATTTCGCGACGATTGCCTAATGCGCTTTGTTAAAAGTTCGGAACAAGAGACAAAACCCACACTTAGTCATTGATTTTTTTCCACGGCGTTGTCATTTTTTAAAGCTCGTTTCGTGGAGGTCTTTCGTGTTTATTGAAATTGCGCACGCGCAAGCGGCGGTCGGTGAAGTGGCAAAGCCAAGCATGTGGGAACAAATGTTTCCGCTCGTCTTCATGTTTATCGTTCTTTATTTTCTGTTGATTCGTCCGCAAGGAAAAAAACAAAGACAACAGACGGAGTTCCTGCAAAAATTAAAAGTCGGTGACAAGGTGATAACTAATGCCGGCATTTTAGGAACTGTGGAAGGCCTTACTGATCGCTTTGTAACTCTGGAAATTTCAGACGGAGTAAAAATTAAAATGTTAAAAAATCAAGTTGCAGGTCCCTTCGCGGCGGAGGCCAGATAATGGAAAATTTAAAGGTACGTTTTTCTGTCATCATGTTTGTTTTACTTCTGGGAGCCTATTGGATGGCGCCTACCATGTTCCCCGAGAAAGTAGGGGCCTGGTGGATGGGCTCTAATAAACTTGTCTACGGGTTAGATATCCAAGGTGGCTTGCATTTAGTCATGCGTGTCGATGTTGATGGTGTTGTCAAAGAAGCGTCGACTCGCATGATCGATACTTTGACAACGGCCATGAAAGAAAAAAATGTCGAGGTTAAAGCGGGCGAAGTGGTGAATGCAAAGATTGGCGAGATCAAACTCAACTTGAGTAGCCAAGGTGATGTTGACGCCCTTAAAAAGTATATCGATGACATGTACGCCACAGAATTGCAGATTGTCGATAAGGGACCCGATCACGTTAATATTCGTTATTTGGAAAATTATCTTAACAACTATAAAGAGCGCGTCGTTGGACAAGCGATTGAAACTGTTCGTAACCGTATCGACGAATTCGGTGTTGCCGAACCAGTGATCACGGCACAAGGTAAAAATCGGATTTTAGTGCAACTTCCTGGTGTGCGCGACTCGCAAAAAGCGAAAGAGCTTATTAATAAGACGGCTCGCTTGGAGTTTATGTTGTTAAACGAAGAAGTGGATCCGCAAGCTTTGAAAACCTGGGTCGATGATGCTGAGAAAAAAGGCGACTACTCTTTAGGAAAATTACAATATTCCGAATATATTGACCGTTTGAACAACGATTTAAAAGATAAGTTACCAGCAAAAACGATGGTACTTTTTATGAAAAGTGAAAATGCCACCACGATGGAAAAAGGCAAAGTTCCCGTAGCTGTTCGGACCGATACCAACATGGGTGGCGATAGCTTAAAAGACGCTTATGTCGGTCGAGGCGAGTACGGTGAGGTTGTTGTTCACATCACCTTTGACAGTGTCGGTGCGGGAAAATTTGCGACTCTCACGGAACAAAGCCGCGGCAAATACATGGCCATTGTTCTTGATAAAGTGGTTAAATCTCATCCGCGCATTAACGAAAAAATTCCTAATGGCCGTGGCGTTATCACCATGGGGTCATCGCGTGATCCGCAAAAAAGTTTTGATGAGGCACAGCTAATTAGTACAGCACTACGCGCGGGAGCATTGCCAGCGAGCCTACAACAGTTAGAAGAGAGAACTGTGGGGCCGACTCTTGGTAAGGACTCCATTGATAAGGGTAAAAATGCAGCGATTATTGGAACCATACTCGTGCTTATCATCATGATTTTTTGGTACAAAACTTTTGGGATCGTTGCCGATATAGCTCTCGTCATCAACTTACTTTTGACGATTGCCGTTCTCGCTTCGCTGGGTGCAACGCTGACTTTACCCGGAATTGCGGGTTTTGCTCTGACAGCCGGTATGGCGGTGGATGCGAATATTCTTATCTTTGAGCGAATCAAGGATGAGTTGCGTAAGGGGGCGGGCCTACAAACAGCTATTCGCGAAGGTTACCATCGCGCCTTTTCAGCAATTTTTGATGGTCACGTTACGATTCTCGCTACCTCTACAGTGTTAATGTATTTCGGAACTGGGCCTGTCAGAGGTTTTGGTGTGTCGATGATCATTGGTCTTGCGATTTCGTTGTTCACTTCGATCTACGTTACCAGATCTATCATTGATTTTCTCGTTAACAGAATGAAACTTTCTCATAACAAGGCTTTAATTTAAGGGGACCATCATGACAGAGAAAAAAACAGCAGAGCAAAACCAATATCCTTGGGGACGAATTAACTTTGTCGGTATTGCCCCTTATTTTGTAAGCATCTCAGGTTTACTCATAGTGGCTTCGCTCATCATTTTAGCGACGGTTAAAATTAATTATGGAATCGATTTTGCCGGTGGAACTGAAATTCAGGTTCTATTTGAAAAAGAAAAAGTTTCTTCACAAAAGTTACGCGAAGTCATTGCCTCTATTGGCTATCCGCAAGTCGACATTCAAGCTTTCTCCGAGCAAAACGAATATCTTATACGTTTTGAAAGTTTACATGGCTCATCGGAATCAGAAGTGGAACAAAAAACCACCAAGCTTGCTCAAGACGTTTCGGAAGGCTTAGTTAAATCATTCCCGAATGAAAATAAAGAAAAGCTCATTCGTCGCATCGATACTGTCGGTCCAACGATTGGTAGCGAACTTAAAAAGAATAGTTTGCTGGCGGGCTTTTACAGCTTGGTTATCCTGTTAATCTACATCGGTCTTCGCTATGATTTTAAATATGCGCCAAGTGCGATTCTCTGTCTTTTTCACGACGCCATTATCGCTCTCGCTTTGTATGTGGTCCTTGGAAAAGAAGTGAACTCACAAACTCTGGCTGCGATACTAACCATTGTTGGTTACTCCCTTAACGATACGGTGGTTAACTATGATAGGATAAGAGAAAACTCGGGCCTTCATCGTGACAATAATCTCCGCAACATAATGAATCTTTCTGTTAATGAAATGTTATCACGAACAATAATGACATCTTTTACAACGGCGCTGTCGACCGCCGCATTATGGTTTTTAGCTGGCGGAGTTATTGAAGATTTTGCATTTCTCATGCTTGTAGGAATTATAATCGGGTCTTATTCGACTATTTATATTGCCTCACCCCTGGTTTTAATGTTTGAACGCTTTCAGCATAAATCTGCTTAAGCGGTCTTAGGAAAACTTCATGGGAAACAAAAAAAAAGCTATCGTTTTACTATCAGGTGGCTTGGATTCAACGGTGAACCTGTTCGAATCGCACGAAGCTTTATTAGTTGATCTCGTATTAACGTTTGATTACGGTCATCGCGCTTCGCGAAGAGAAATTCAGTGCGCACAAAGTCTTTGTCACAAACTGGGTCTTAAGCACCAGGTTGTGGAAGTACCGTTCTTTCGAGATTTCACCAAAAGCTCGCTTGTTAACCGCAATGTGCAATTGCCGCAGGGTAAGTCCGTCAATATTAATGATTTCAGAAAATGTGCTGAAACTGCGAAGCAAGTTTGGGTTCCCAATAGAAACGCAATATTTATAAATATCGCCGCTGCCTTTGCTGAGGACCGCGGTTGTGACTATGTCGTTGTCGGTTTTAACGTAGAAGAGGCGCAGACTTTTCCTGATAATACGCAGGAATTCTTAGATTGCGTTGATAAGTCTTTGGCTTATTCAACATCTAACCAGGTGAAAATGAAATGCTTTACCACGCGCAAAAACAAAACCGAAATCGTTCGCCGGGCCATGGAGCTTGGTATTGATTTTGAAGAGTTATGGCCCTGCTATGCCTCTGATGAAAAGTGGTGTGGTGAATGTGAATCCTGTTTGCGTTTTGAGAGAGCCATCAGCGACGCCAAAAAATTTAAACCCTTTCGTGATCTAGAAATCTGACATGCGTTCGTTATGGGTTGATCAGGGTTTTACCTACGACGGCAGCCAACTGCGTTCCCTTTTTGCTTATAGCCAATTTCGTTTATCTGGTGATTCTATTGTTTCCTGGCGTGGCCCATGTGCTGTTGCCGCTGCTAATATAGTTGATTTTGAGGATAAGCTTAATAATCAGACGATAGCTGGTGCTGATATGGTGCATTTTATTTTGGAAATTTTTCAACAAAATTTAGTTGCTGCAGTCGCATTACAACGACTCATGGCTGCTATTGTATTGGATTACTGCCGCCAAACTTCTACAACAGAGATGAACGCTAAATTATTTCGTGATGGCGATGATATTTGGTTTAACGACCAAAAGCTTTCGATCAGTGTGGCGACCGTGAGCCCGGTTTCGGCCCTTATACATTTCGCCGTCAATGTGAGTAACAGGGGCACCCCTGTCAAAACTCTTTCGTTAGAAGATCTGCAGATTGATTCCTCACTCTTTGCTAAAACGATTATGAAAAGGTTTTGCGATGAGTATCTTGATCTCATTGCTGCCTCTCAAAAAGTAGCTTGGGTACGCTAGGTAAAGACTATACAAAGCGCAAAATAAATTGCTAAATTTCTCCGCAATCATTATAACTTAGCTTATCTAAGAACTAAAAAATGAAGATAAAATCGCTGCTAAAACAAAAGCTTACGCATCTCATTGTCTTTTGGAAAAATCTCTCAATTTCCAAAAAACTCTACGTCGTGGCTGGTGTTATGGCGTTTATGGTCGCAGTGGAGCTTGTTGCCCTGAATTTTGCCATGGACTCGCTATCTGCGGTACGTGCTTTCGTCGGTGGTGAAGGGCTTTGGTCAAAATCGCAAAAATCTGCTGTCTACAATTTGCAAAGATATGCGCAAACAAGGAACGAAAAATTTTATAAAGCATTTTTAGAAAACTTTCGTGTGCAGCAAGGGGATCGTCGGGCACGCCTTGAACTTGAAAAAGAAAATCCCGATATCGAAATGATTAGCAAATCTTTTATTGAAGGAAGAGTTCATCCTGATGACATTCCGGCAATCATTCGTCTTTATCAACGATTTAATCAGGAACCGCATCTTAAGAAAGCCATCAGTTATTGGATCGAAGGTGATGAGCTGCAAGGGCACTTGCGTCGCTTAGGGGAAGGCCTGCACAACCGAATTAAATCGCGAAAAGCAAAGTCACTGGAAATTCAGTACGCGATGATCAAGGTAGATGAGATCGATGCAAAATTAACAAAACTTGAGGATAACTTTTCCTACGCGCTGGGTGAGGGCTCGCGATTTATGGAAAAATGGTTCATGATCTTCCTCTCCCTTGCCGTGCTGACAGTAGAAGCGATCGGCATTAGCTTGACGATTTTACTGAGTCGCACACTTTCTCGTGGCTTAAGGGAGATTAGCGTCGCCGCAACCCAAATTGGTCAATGGAACTTTTCAGAAGAGCTTCCGGTGCGTTCAGAAGATGAGTTAGGATTATTAGCGGCCTCCGTCAATCAAATGCGTATCAATCTTCAGACGAGTACGAGTCAGCGCTCAAATATCGAGGAGCAATTACGAAAGCGTGAAGCGCAATTAGAAGAAGCTCAGCAGATTGCTCACGTGGGAAGTTGGGAATGGGATATCATCAATGACGCCATTACCTGGTCAGCCGAGCTCTATCACATTTATGGTTTACCGGTAGGTACACCGGTAAATTTTGATGATTTTATGAAGACTGTTCTTCCCAACGAAAGAGAGGCAGTAAGGGCGCATGTCGAGCAGGCTTATGTGAATAAAAGCCAGTTCAAGTTTGATCATACCATTATTAGACCAGATGGATCACATCGCGTGCTTCAGGCCCGCGGTAGAGTGATTTTGGATGCAGCAGGTAATGTTGTGCGAATGATTGGTACCGGTTATGACATCACTGATCTGAAAGAAACCGAAGAAGTGTTGCGGCGAACTCGTGATGAGCTTGAACAGCGAGTGCGGGAACGCACCGGTGAGCTCGCGCGATCGCATGACCAGCTGGAAGTTATACTACGAGGAATCAACGACGGGATCACCGTTTTAAATGATCAAGGTCAAATAGTTTTTGCCAATGAAGCGGGAGCCAGAATGTGTGGCTATCCCGACATCAAAACATTTATGAATTCTTCGCCGACTGAAATTGCCGAAAAGTTTGATTTGGAAGATGAATCTG
>CAYPZY010000124.1:0-7848 GCA_964415155.1 uncultured Bdellovibrionales bacterium | reverse complement strand
CTTGGTAGGTTGTCCCAGAGCGCAGCCCTGCTAAACCGACATCTGTAGTGGACCAGGTAAATGTATAATTTGTTGAACCAACGATTAAATTTGTCGATGGATCTGAAAATGTGACGGCGTTTGGACCCACGACATCCTTGATAAAGGAACGAGTGGCCTGTGGAGCCGCTACACCTTTTTCCGTGCTGTGATCGGCGAACAAAGTTAGTCCACCATCGGTCAGCGCGGAAAGGTTGGCAATTGTGCTAAAAGTGTTATTAGAGCAACTAGCAGTTACCGTGACGGCACCGGTGATACTTACAGGTCGTCCGTTTTCAGTGCAAGTACCAGAGATGGTAACACTGGCCACACTTGCGGCGCCAATGAAACTACTATTGGCCGGCATAATAATTTTTACTTCAGGAGATTGTGGGAGTAGCGAGCTTAGGTCTTCGGGAAGGGTAAGTTTTAGATCACCACATCCTGTAAGGTAAATCGACGCCAGCAACGCAACCAGCGAGCGAAATACCAAGGCCAGGACTTTAGTGTCAAAACGTTCGACAAACATCTGTAATTTACCTCGAATTACATCCTATTTATCGGAAAAACCTGACCTTATCTTGATGAATGTCGAGATTATTCTAACTGCATTTTCTCAATATGAAACAAAGTTGCGTCTCTTAAACGCCATTCAAATATTTCTCAGGCTATTTCAGAATTAATAGTCCCCTCATGAATTCTAAAAACCTTATTGGTGATTTTTAGGTCTTCAGGATCATGAGTTATGAGAAGTGCGGGAGTATTTCTCATTTTGAGAATACTAGAGACGAGCTCGCGGGCTTCACTTCTTAATTGTGCATCGAGAGCTGAAAATGGCTCATCCAAAAGCAGAATTCGCGGTTCGCCGACTAACGCGCGTGCCAGCGCCACCCTCTGCTGCTCACCACCCGAAAGTTGGTGAGCTTTTCTGAATAAGCAGCTCTCTAATTTTAATTCAGCAACAAGTTTTGCAACGACATTTGCGGCATCATGAACATTTCGCGCTTTCGCGGCAAAAAGAATATTGTCCCGCGCGGTCATGTGGGGAAAAAGTTCATAGCTCTGAAATACCACACCCAACTTTCGCTCAGGAACAGAAAGCTTCGCGAGGTCGATACCCTTAAAATTCCAGCTCAACTCCGCGCACGCTTCCAAACCACTGAGTAAACGAAACACAGTAGTTTTGCCCGCACCGGATGCGCCTAATAAGGCGGTCACGCCACTGTCAGGAATTTCCCAGTGACGTACTTCAATCTTAAAATCGCCGTACTGACGTATTAAATTTTTGACTACAGACATTCCCTAATTCCCTGAAACAAAAAAATACAGTTGCGCCTAAACTTAACAATATCCAAAAAAGAAAAGTGGCAATATCAAGTCTATAGGTCGACATCAAGCCATCAATAACCATTGCCAGAGTGTAATCATGATCAAAAATAATCCGTGACAACGCAAAATCACCGCAGGCCCAAAAGGCCGCCAAACCAGCAAGAAACCCAGCTTCCTTTACCGACTGCGGAAAAATAATTTGCCAGTAGATCAGTCGCCACTTTGCTCCCAAAACTCTCGCCACGTCAATCTGCGAGTGCAGACTCGCGATCAATCCTGACCAACGCAAACGATAAAGGACGGGAATAAAAATGATGGAGATAGCGAGAACCAACTGGCGCGGCGCCACAAGTTGGTAGTCACCGAGAAGTAAAAATGCAAAGGCCGTGAGTACACCACTCGGAGCAATATAAGAATTCAAGAAACGACTAAATATCTCATGCGGTAGACCGTAAGCAATGACTAGCAACGAAAAAAAACAAACAAATCCAACCATGACTGAAATGGAAAGCGTCCCCGCTAAATACAGGAATAGATTTTCGTGTAGGACAGTGAACTTAACCAGCTGAACGTAACCTTGATAAACTCCAGACGACAAACCTAAAAGGATAAATAGCGAGGGAAATATTACCAGAAAAAAGCCAGGTTTCCACCTAAGCACGCTTAGATTGCTGTCGAAATTACCGCGTGCTGCAAAACTTCGATGGCGGTAAAAGGCAACTACCGAAAATGTAAAAAGGATTTGTAGTGCCGACAACGAAAACGCCTGGGGAAAGTTGTTCTCAATAAGTATTTTTTGATAAATCAATACCTCGTAGGTGACACTGCCGATTTTGCCCGTCAGTAATGGCACCGAAAAACTATTAAAACTAACAATCATCAGGAAAAAAAAGATTTGCCAAAGATCTGGTAGTAGGAAGGGAATGACGGCTTCAAAAACCACTTGCCGGCGGCGGGCACCTTCAATCCAAGCAAGTTCAATCATTCTTCCCAGCCGGCGGTTGATGATGTGGTAAAATATAACAGCAACAACACCGGTATTAATTAGACTGTGAACGACCGTGATTCCTACGATGCCAAACGGGAACGGTTTCAACCACTTCATAGTAGCCAAGACGACAAAGAGTGGAGGTAAAAAGTTTGGCAATAAAACAAACGTTTCGAGGATTTTCGTTTTTGGACGACCGTAACGGTAAGAAAACCAAATTAGTCCAAAAGCACCGAACAAACCAAAAACTAGAGCCGTTATTGAACTGGAAAGAGCCTGTAAAAATGAAAAACAAATTATGGAAAAAATTTCGTTAAATGAGGGAAAAGACCAGGAGCGAAAGTAAAGTATAAAAACAAGATAGGGAGAAATTAAAAAAAGACAAACTAAAATTCTACTTGCAGATTTTGACAGCTCACTTACCAAATGGCCTTCCATTGTTCGAGAAGTTTGTCCTTTTGACTTTTAGTCAGCTCACTTTTGGATTTTCTTACTTTTAATTTGGGCAACCCGTCTAAACCAATAATTCCATCAGTGTCGACTATTGGTAGCATGTAATTTTTTTGAACTAAAATCTGTTGGCTTTCTGGATCAAGTAGAAATTTCGCAAAATTTTCCGCTAATTCGCAATGACGGCAGCTCTTGGGAATCCCCATGTATTCTACTTGCGCTGGCTGGCCTCCGCTAAAACTCGCGATCTGATAATCAGTAATATTTTTTTCTTCCCACCAATGGTAGAGAAGTGAAGTAAGATAAGAAAAAGTGACATTGACCTCACCTTTTTGAAACAGTCCGTAAGCTACCGACCAGGAAGGAGCGACTGTAAAAATATTTTGTTTAAGTTGCTGAAGAAACTCCATTCCTTCTTTTTCGCCCTTTTCATCGATGACCCAAGCCAAAAACTGCCAACCTAAATTACTCGTTCGGGGATCTTGAAGCGAGATTTTACCTTTGAATCGCGGATCCAGAAGATCATCTAAACTTTTTGGCGGAACTGAAACAACGCTCATCCGATAAACAAAACTGAGAGGAGACCAGTCAAAAGCAAGAAATGAATTTTTTATTTTCTCAATTTCCAGCGGCAAACGTTTTGTTGGTGAATTGGGAAAGGTCAGCGTTCGCCATTCTTCTTTATTGATGTCCAATTGCAAAACCCATTGGTCTAAACCGAGCACTAGGTCGACAGGTTCGGTATCCATCATTACCTTTTGTAAAAGCAGACCTGAATCACCACCGTCTATCAATTTAACTCGGCATTGACAGATTTTTTCAAATCTTTTGACCAAAATCGGTCCCGCTGCCCAATCCTTTACAAAGGAACTGTAGGCGACGACCCTGACTTGCGTTCCTCCAAGATTCAGCGGACCTTTAAAAAAAAAGACTACTCCCGCGAGTAAAACAAGAATGGATACTGCCCTTACCACAATAAACCACGATGACGTTTAAAAAAGAAATAGTCCAATCCCAAACAGCGCCCGGCGCCTAGCCAACAAAGTGTCAGCTGAACGAGCATTAAAAACTTATGCGTCAGCACCGCCTCAGGGCTAGAAATATAGAGGAAGTGCCAGCTGATAAAAATAGCAAGCAGGGCAAAAGGCCGAACCAAAAAACCTAAAATATAGGAAAGGCCAATGAGGAAAAAAAACAGAGTTAGGACATACGAAAACGGCTGCCAATAAGTAACTAGGATATTCTCAAAAACGTTGCGATAAAAGTCGGGAACAGTATGTTTTGGTAACCACTCGTTAATCTGCGAAGCCAAACGTGGCTGCACTAAAAAGTCGCCATAAAAATTATTGTAAGCCTCATTGAGAAAGTAATAACCCAAATAGATTCGCAGAACCGTCACAGGATAAAGGTGACCTAAATACTTTATGCTCTCAAAAAACGAGACAATCATATTATGGCCATTTTGACGCAGGCCTTATAGAGCTGTCAATGAAAGCTATCATTTAATTAGGACATAGACAGCCTAAATCATAAATGAGATTATTTTTAAACATGTCCAGACAAATATTTTTACTAGTTTTCAGTTTAGTTTTTGGGTCCATATCTTTTTCCGAAACTGACGAAGCCCCCAGTGGTAAACAAAGCACTGTTCCCGAAATGATGGCTAAAATCCGCCAGCGCATCCTCCCTTATAAATGGGATCGTAGTTTTTTTATTGATCACGATTGGAAACAACAAGGCCATTCAGTTAACGGCATGCCGCTTATTTACTGGAGTTGCGGAAACCCAAAGTCAGAAAATCGGGCGCTGATTTTATCTGGCGTGCATGGCGATGAAGTCACTCCAATATATTTTGGCTTTCGGGTCGTTGAATGGTTGAAAGCCAATACCTCTGTTTGCGACCAGAAGTTTGTCGTTGTTGCTCCCATTGTAAATCCAGACGGTTTTTTACGCTATACTCGGGGAACAAGGACCAATTGGAACAAAGTGGATCTCAACCGCAACTTCGCGACTCCCGATTGGGAAAAAGACGCCCATCAACTCTGGAAGTCTAAAATGCAAAGTCAGAGACGTTATTATCCGGGAGATCAAGCAGAGAGCGAACCTGAAACAAAGTTTCAAAGATGGTTGATTGAAAACTTTAAGCCCGCAAAAATCATGAGTGTTCACGCTCCCCTTAATTTGTTGGACTTCGATGCTCCAGCCGGCTCGGCAGACATGGAAGCCTTCACCAAGGCCTACGTAGAATCTTGCGATTTCCTTAAAGAGAATCTTAAGAAAGTAACGACAATTATTAAATTTCATGCCTACGGTGCCTTTCCCGGTAGTTTGGGAAACTTTGCCGGCAGGAAATTAGGAATTCCAACAATTACGCCGGAGCTTCCGACTTCAAACGCAAGCGAAGCCGCTTTCTATTTTGGTGAAATGGAGCAAAGCACTCGTTTGTTTTTGGAATACAAAATGCCACCGCGACCGATAAACAGTGTCGCTAATAAAAACTAAATTTTCTTCACGCCCACCTTGGGACAAATTTCCTGTAAGAAGCAAACATGGCATAGCGGCGTGCGGGCTTTACAGATAGCGCGCCCGTGATCAATCAAAAGATGGGAAAATTTAATCCAATCTTCCTTAGCAATGATCAATTGCAGATCTTTTCGGATATTTTCGGCACTCTTGGATTTACTTAGTCCCAATCTCTGCGACAGTCGCGTGACATGAGTATCAACCACTATCCCCGAGGTGATTCCAAAACCAGTCCCTAGAACGACATTTGCCGTTTTAACACCGACTCCGGGAAGATGAGTTAACTCATCCACATTTTTTGGAATCTCACCGGCGTATTTCTCCACCAGTATCTGTGCTGCTACCTTTAAACTCTTAGCTTTATTTTTATAAAATCCAGTCGACTTAACCAACTCCTCTAAGTCCTGAAGGTTAGCTTTCGCCATTTTTTGTGGAGTCGGAAATTTTTTAAAAAGCTCAGGTGTCACGCGGTTGACACGCTCATCTGTGCACTGAGCCGAAAGCACCGTAGCAACTAAAAGCTCGTAGGCATTTTTATGTTCCAAAGAACACTTGGAGTTAGGATAATAAGATTTGAGTAATTTGATAACTTCTCGAGCGAAGGATTTTTTCTTATCCAGCTTCGCCGTCGTTGCCGATGGCCTCAACGGGACATCCTTCCATCGCTTCACGTACGCGATCTTCTTCCTCTGAGGAACCGGGTTGTTTTTTGACGTAAGCATGCCCTTCATCCTCAAGAATCATGAAATTTTCGGGAGCAGCTGTCACGCAAGCATCACAAGCGATACAGCTATCATCCACGTAAATCTTACCAGGTACATTTTGGGGGTATTTATTTTGCGGATTGGGCATTCTATTTTTGTCTCTCTAAATAAAAGCTTTTTACCTGGACCAAGGTCCTTTGTCAAACTGGCGAACTTCTCAAATTCCCTGCTATAATAGGGATAGGAGATTTATGGTAGATGTAGAAGGCCCACGGGCACCCACACCAGGCGAAATCCCAAGTTTATTGCAATTTCTGAACAGCACATTGCGGAAAAATATCAACTGGTCAATTGCCGACGAGTATCCTACCACTTACGATTTTGAAAATCGCCAAAATCTACGCATCATAAAACGTGGCGACGAGGTTCTCTCGCATGCTGCCGTCAAAAGTTTAATTATTAAGTCAACAGTAGGTTTACTAAAAGTGGCAGCAATTGGTGGCGTTGTTACTTCTGAAGGTCACCGCCAGAAAGGCTTCAGTCGAAAAGTTCTCGAAGACTGCATTGCGCTGGCAACTCAACAAAATCACGATATTGCCATTTTGTGGACTAATCTTTACGAACTTTACCGTAAGCTTGGTTTTGAACTGGCGGGAAGCGAAATCAGTCTCATTATTGATAAGGAAATCCCCTCAGAAAAACGGCTGCCGTTAAGAATCCTTAAAGGCGCCAACGTCTCGGCAAGCGCCATTGAAAAGCTTTACAATCAGCACACCATTAACAGTGTTCGCAAAACAACGGATTTTGAAAAATATTTAAAAATCCCCAATTCCAGTATCTACACGGCCTGGACCGCGGAAAATCAAATTGTTGCTTACGCTGTAGAAGGCAAAGGAGCCGATCTCAACGGCTACATTCATGAGTGGGGCGGCGGTGTTAACGAACTCGTTGACCTCTTCAATTTTATTGTTCGCGATCAAAAACGCCCACTCACTTTAATGTGCCCCAGCCATTCACAAAATTTACTTCGCCGCCTCGAACCGGCGACTAGTTATATCCACAACGGCTTTTTGGGAATGATCAAAATTCTCAACAGTAAAAATGTAATCGATAAAATTCAACAACAACTACGTCGCTCGGGACTAGACTCGCCAGATTGGCAAAAGACTTTTAGCGAGAATTTGTCAGAATCACAGAAAGTCCGTCTATTATTTGGACCGATCGACAGTCAGATAATCTCAAAATTTGACGATAAAACTAAAGAGACTCTAACTAGAGTACTTCCCCTTCCAATATGGATTTGGGGCTGGGACTCGATCTAAACACCAAGGAAGTGTTATGAAAAAGTATCTCTTTAGTTCCACGAGTGGATTCGTTTGCCTTTTTTTCACCTTATCTATCAATCTCAGCGGTTGCCTTGAGGCCGAAGAAAAGCAGCCCGATTTCGGCCCTGAAACTTCGGTTGCGGAAATTAGCACTGCATTAGCGGGAGTTTTATCAGGAGTAAACGAAACAAAAATCGCGGAAGGCGAAAAAAGAAGAGGTAAAACCTTTTACTTCGTCAGAAACGGTCTACCCGTCACACAGAGAGAAGAACTCTTAGAGATTCTAAAAAAAGAAGACAAGGGCTATATAAACTTTGCAGATGGAGATAATCCAATTTTTATACCGGATAAATAGGGGGGGAAATATACATGGTACCTGTTTTGGGATTAATACTAGGAATTATAGTTGGAATTTTTATTCCTTATACCATTCCTGTGAAATATTCAAATTATGTCGCCGTTGCAATACTTGCCGCATTAGACTCAGTATTTGGAGGAATAGTTTCAACCT
>CAYPZY010000123.1:0-7898 GCA_964415155.1 uncultured Bdellovibrionales bacterium | reverse complement strand
GTCTCAGAGGAAAGTAAAGTTGCAGTCAGCGCTCCCCTTGACACCATTAACGACAAAACTGACATTAACGTGCGAAACTACCATTGTGAAATGCTTGAAAACGCCAAGACAAGTATTCAAAAGACCGCGACCGAAGAACGAGAATTTACATCTCTTACCTTGGCCTTCCAAAGTTCGAGAATTCAAGAAGCCAAGGATCTAATAAGAAAATTTAAAGCAGATTTTGACGAACTTTTAGGAGAGCCAAATGCGGGCTCAGATTGTGATAGTGTCTACCAGTTCCAAATGCAGTTTTTCCCTTTAACCTGTTTCGAGGATACCAACAATGAACCCACTTAAAACTTTCCTTGTTTGTTTGTTATTCCTGTCACCACTTTTCACCAGTGCCCATGACCATGTGTTAAATGAGGATAAAATTCGGATTATGTTGGCAGCCGAAGCTGGCGGAGGCGACGGCGTTGGCAATGCTGGAGATGGCATTCGCCAATTATTTTTTAGAGCCAAAGAAGAAGCAGCGAATTCCCTTAAAAAAATCAACTATTGTTCATTTCCAAAATTAGTCTCGCCTGTAACCAAGGATTGGATCATAGCAAACAGAACTCGGCTTATTGAGGAAGTCCTTTTCAGCAAACACTATTGGACGACCAAATCGCTGGATGGCCATTGCGCGCACACTGGCGACACTAGCAAGTCATCTATGCTTTTTTCGATTCCAGACTGTAAAAAGTCATCTTACAACGTTTCAACCGCAGCAGAGTTACTTCTTCACGAAGTCGTTCATCACTTTGAAGAAATCAACGAAATCAACAGAGACCACGAAGAGTTTGCCGACGAAGTCGGGTACGCGATCATGCAATCAGTACCGCGAAAGGACTGTCATGAGGTTGACCCTTTCTCTGAGCAAAGTTGCCAAGGGTCTGCAGATTTCCGCTATAAATCCTTTACCCCCACTTTAGCCGCTTCTTCGGAAATCGCCGAAATATCGACGGGTAAATATCGCCTTTTTAGTCGTAGTAGAAATTGCGATAATTCGGGCTGTAGAAGTTGGAAGAAGGACACCTCTCGTTTTAAAACCTTTGTCACAGAAAAAAATGAAAGAATTACTTTCCAACTTGAGGGCGAGCTTCGCTTTAGCTTTGAGGGTCCTGATCGACTTTTGACAGTTAGAACGATCGGAGCACGCAAGTGTAAAGTCGCACAAAAACTCTGTGTCGCCGGAATTGATCACCCGCCTTATGGCGACCTTTTTGAAGAAGTCGACGGTCAAAAACAAATACTAAATTTTGCCTTGACGTATAATACCCACTGCTTTCGCCAAGAAGCTAACTTAAAGTTTGATAAAAGTGAGGACCGCTGGCTTGAAATCCAACATGTCATTTTTGGTCCTTACTAGATTTTACTCACGGCGACGGGTGTAGTGCTTTGCCCAATGGCGCACCTTTGGTAAAAGATAAAACAAAATGGGTAACAATAAATTTCGGGGAAAAAGTCGGCGCATGTAATAGAAAACGATAGCATCTGGCGTCGCCGGGACCCATAATCTTGGGTTCTCGGTTCGAATGACGTTAAGGATTTTCTGCGCTACCTGAATGGGCGTCGTCAAGCTTAGCATCATCAATCGCTCAATAAAGGGAGTCATATGCTCATAGTAATCGGCATACAGGGCTTCGACATGAGCAGGATCAGATTTCTCAGAGTATTTCACCCGCGTAAAAGATTTTGAACGAACAAACCCGGGCTGCACAAGAGTGACGTTTATACCAAGGGGTTTTAACTCATACCAGAGAGCCTCACTCATACCTTCTAAGGCATGTTTCGATGCACTGTAAGAGGCCATCGTCGGCATCGCCAACATGCCGCTAACGGAGGAAACATTAATTATTTTTCCGCGGCCCACTTTGCGCATGTAGGGAAGAACCCCGCGTATTAATGCCGCCGGGCCAAAATAGTTGGTTTGAAATTGATGAAGTTCTTCAGCGACAGTCATGTGCTCAATGACAGCCCGGTAACTGATACCAGCATTATTGATTAAAATGTCCACTCCTGACCACTTGTCATGAACTTCCTTTAAGAGAATGGAGTGACTTTCCTCACTAGTAATATCAAGAGGGCGCACCATGACGTCGTCGCTGCCAGAGAATTTTTCCACGAGAGGCGGTAGCGATGCGGATCTGGCTGTAATGACCAGGCGAAAACTTTTTTGTTGGACGAGAAGCTCCGCCAGCGCCAGACCGATTCCAGAGCTGCAGCCAGTAATCAAAACAACCGGTTTAAAACGAGAGGCTGTTCTTCGCTGAAAGAGGTATTTCAGTTTTACAAGACCCATACTTCAGTATAAGCCCAAAGCGGCCTTTTCCAAAGCGAAGCTAAAACAGATGACTTATTTTGAGACTATTTTATTTTTTCTTATTTAACGGAACTGTAACATGGACAACGACGGTATCTTTCACACCAACACCCATATACCGCACATCTTTAATATCTAAATCAGAAAGCTTCATGGGAAATTCGGCTTTAAGAGTTTCACCTTCTACTTTATAAGTACCTTGCACTTTTTGTTTCTTGCCACGAACTTCAATCAAACCTTCGCCTTTACCATCCTTACCAGTGGCCTTTACTAACTTTGCTTTGGGATACTTCGAAGTTAAAAGGCGATCTTTAGTGTGCTTATCTCTTAAACCGATGCCGGTTTTTAAAGTATCAAGGTCAACGATAATTCCCTCGGCGCTAACACCCGCGTCGGTTTTTTGAGCGCTACCTTCGACATTCGTGGTCTTTGCCTTGTAGCTGCCCGCCGGGCTTAGATTTACATCAATTTCCAAACTACCTTCCGCTAAAACCATTACCGGTGAAGAAAATGAAAGCAACAGGATTATCTTTTTCAAATTATTCATTAAAAACTCCTTTGAAACCTTGCCTCTTATCCATATGATAGCTATCGTCTAAAAATAATGCCAACTTTACTTGTACTAATATTGACGATTTTTTCTGTTGAAGCGTGGGCCTACCCGGAGTTCATCGGTTATAAATATACTTCTTGTCTTACCTGTCATTACAACGGCCAAGGTAATGGTCCCATCAACGACTATGGTCGAGCGCTCTGGGGAAGTGAAATTGCCGGTAAGCTCTTTAATAAAAATCGAACAGATGAAGAGTTGGGTGAAGCTTCTGGCTTTTTAGGTAAGAAACCACTTCCCTGGTGGTTTAGACCGGGTATCAAAGCGCGTGGAATCTACGTTATGCCTAATCCAGGAAGCGGTGCCACGAATCGATTTATTTTAATGCAAGCAGATGTTAACGGCGCCTTCTTTTTTGACAAAGATCAAAAATACACCGCCGTGGTTTCAATTGGCTCACTCCCCGAGGCAGTTGCGACTGGCTATGGGCAATCATGGATTTCTCGCGAACATTATTTTCGCTGGCAGATCAACGATCAAAACTGGCTTTACTTTGGTAAGATGGATAAAGTTTTCGGGATTAGAACCGCCAATCACACGGCTTTTAGCCGCGATGATACCGGTCTTGGTATGAATGATCAGTCGCACGGTTTTATTTTCCATTATGTTAAGGAACATATGGAAGCCACCTTTAATTATTTTATCGGCGATCAAATGGCCGCTAATAAAGATAATCAGCATAAGGGGTTTTCCGGAATGTACGAATACGATATCGGCGAAGCTTGGCGCGTTGGTATCTCGCTGCTCTCATCAAAAGATAATTCTACGGCTCGTACAATGTTGGGATTGCATTCTCGTCAGGGTTTTGGCGAAGGCGTCTCATTAATGTTTGAGCTTGGTTTAAAAAACGATACTCCTAACGGTGCTGAAACCAAACAAGGATATTATTTTTTCTCACAGGCAACCCAGAGAATTGCTCGTGGCTATCACTTTTTTGTTTCAGGCCAGGGATATAAAGATAATCTCACATCAGATCGACCCAACAATATTCGCGCAGGTTTTGGGATGTTGATGTTCCCCTTACAACGCTATGAATTTCGTATAGAAGCAGAAAATGAACGCAAACTGACCAATGGAGCGAGTGTCAGTCCCGATAACTGGGGCGTCTACACCCAAATGCATGTTTCATTGTAAAGGAAGGCGAGCTTTGAGATTTTTACTATTATTGTTCCTGGGAATAAGTCTAACCAACAGCTCGACAGAGGCTGCCACAAAATCCAAAAAATCAAAGAAAACTGTCGCGGTAAGCAGAGAAGAAAAGCCCACGACCAAAAGCAAAAAGAAAAATAAAAAACAAAAACGTGACGAGCCTGAAAAAGCAGAAAAAGGTGCAGCAAAAAAAGAACCCGAGATTAAAGAAGTTAAAAATGAGGTAGTTGCTGAAGCTCCCCGCGAATCTTTACCAAAAGCCTCACCCAAAGTTGATGTTAGACTCGGGGCCACTCTCATTCAGGAAATCATTGAAGCTACCCGTGATCCTATAACCAGCAGAATGGCCATTCAATCGGAAGGCTTATCGATCGCCGTCATCTACACGAAACCTGCCAAGGACTCACGTTGGAGTTATATTTACGGTGGCGATTATAATTTAGGTTTTATCAAGGGTTCAAGCGTTGACGGTGCGGTCACTGACAACTTGAAGAATCAACATTGGTTTGCTTTTGGCGCGAGAGCAGGCGCCATGTATCGCACAAGTCACAATACCAGCGTCGGTTTTGAACTTCCTATTTTTTATCGTATGATCAGTTGGCAATTTAGTGATGAGTTTTTTAAAATGGACAAAGAGTCCTCATTCTCAGCCGGTGTTGGCCTCACCTACGAACATCACTTTTCTCCTAAAGCCAATCTCTACATGTCTATGACTCATCAACACATGTGGGGTGCTACGGTCTGGACGGTCGCTTACCAAAGAAAGTTTTGGTAGGCCAAGCCGTCAGATTTTAGTGATATTGGGGACTGTATTCGTGCTTTTCACCATCCCACATTTTAATTTCCACTTCCACTGGCGTTTGAATCTTGCGAACAATCTCGTCCTGATACTTTTCCGTTGAAGGAAAAATAAAGTGATCATCGCCATCCTTGAACCACTCCGACTCTTGCATATTTTTATACATCTCACTGAAATTTTGTTCGGCGTAAAAGGAATTGAGAATTCGCAGCAACCCTGATTGTTTTGAGTTAAAGAAAAAGATGTAAACAGTGACAGTCGGAATATCTACCAGAAGAGGAGTACGCGCTGCTTGGATCTCCTTAATAGCTTTCGCATAGGAGTTGCAACTCCCGTTGACGTAGAGAAGCTCGCCGCCGCCGTGAGCTTCGCGCTGGCGCATCCACGAGCCAAACTCATTATTTGTGACGAATTCGCTACCCTCGACGGCTGTGGGTAAAAGCAAATACACCATCTCGACTTTGCTACCATTAGACTTCTTGGCGATCATTAATTTGGAATCTTTATCGATCTTAAAGATATTTCGATCATCACCGACAGTATGGGCGTTCTTAATTAGATAATCGAGTTCACCTGATATCACTTTCTCTTTCAAAAATGATTTTAGGTGTATATTTTTATTGGCGTCCTCAATGGAAAAACCCATTTCCTTAAAGTATTCGATGTACTCGTTCATGTACTTTATTTGATCGACCTTACCCATATTAGTGCTGGCAAAAATAAGACCCAATCGGCGGTTGTCACGCCAGTAGGTTTCATAATCCAAAGACTTTCTTTTTGTAACAAGGTTACCGGCGCCAGCAATGCTAGTTATGACGATCGAGGTTGAAAAGGACTTGTTCTGAGTTGTCCACTTTTCATCAATATATTGAGTCGAAAATCCATCAAGGTAAATGTCCTCAAGCTTCTTAAAGTAAATTCCCTGTTGGGTTGCAGATGTGGGCGAATTATCAATGCTTCTATTACTTAAAATGAATGGCACTACTCTTCTATACTCTGGCACCCAGGTTACATCGGTAAGAACGCCCTGCGGTTCATCATAAATATTCTCAAGAACCCACGAATGCCCAAGGTAATAAAGTTTTGAAGGATCAACACCCTTTAACTCTTGCTTGCCAACCTCTTCAGCAAGGCGATCTGCGATGGTCTCAGAAACTTTCTCCTTATCGTTGTATTTTAAGATTTCACTCTTTAAGGCTAAAAAATCGTTCGCCGTAACGTATTTGTCGCTTTTTAATTTCTCAATAAAAACATCAAGATCATCAGCAACCGCCACCTGGGCCACAGTTAAAAGGGCGCCAATGGCAATAAGACAAATTTGTAAAAGGTTCATAACAAGAGCAAAGGTTTGCGTGTATTTTCGTATTTGAGTCATGGGCGGAGCACTCTGCAATGAGGAAGCCAGGGTTTAATCGCTTCCCTTTTCTCCTAAACATTCGATTCTTGTAAAAACTTTAAAATTTACACGATGATCGCGCCTATTTGGGAATGTTTGTGAAACCTCTCCATCGGGCTGTAGGATCACAAAAGGTCCATCAAGAAGCGGCTCAGCCAATACACCACCCGCGGTTTTAAACCCCTTTAGCCGGCAAAAACCAATATCAGTCGCATACTGAACGCCTCGCCGGCGATCACTATGAACTAACCGGTGATCTTCTCCATAGACATTAAGTGTTGGATCCGTAAGGATTTCCCCAAATGAAAGCGGAGTTACTAGTGCCAGGAGAACTAAAAACATATATAAAGTAGACAATACGTCCCTTCTCAACGCAAGGCTGTTTTTTGAAAGTCTTTAAATTTGCCTACTTAGCATTCTATGCCTTTGTCTTCTTCCTTTTGATCTTTTATTTGCTCATGCAATTGCCCTATGGCTACGGCGTTTACGGATTCCCAATGTTTCTGCTGTTTATTTTTTTTCACGGTCTCATTGGTCCTTTTTTGCGGAGCAAGTATAAGCCTACCGTTGTTTGTGGTTGCGGTTTGTACGTCATCTGTCTTCTATTTGCTGCGAATCACTACCGCGAAAAAATGACGGTACAGATAGACGATACCTATTCGTGGCCGAGTTTTGCGAGTTTGATGTTCGTTACTGTCATCTTTATTTTTTTGACTTGGACGCTTGGATTTATTGCTAGCAGCGGGTTTATTAGAGGGGCTAGAAAACTCTTTGGCAGAAGTACTTAAGCGGCATGCCGATTGCTTCACCTGACTGGTCCCTTTTAAACAAGAGCCTATACCTCTAGAGGAAGCGCAAATGAAAAAAATGCTTTCAGTATTTGCAATAGTTGCAATTGGTTCACCAATTTATCACTCGCAGCTTTTGCTTTCACTCTTAGCTTTACCCTCTATATCTTTCTCAGATGAATTGGATTCTCTCGATCTAAAGGCGAAAGAACAAGTCGACCGAGACCTTGAAGTACTTGGAAAAATGCATTTCGTCGGTGTTTCAAAAGCACACTTGGCAATATTTGGAGGCGAAGACAGTTCTAAAATTGTTGAGTTTGTAAAAAAAAGAGTTCGTTCGGTGGTCTGGGCTGAGAAGGGCGCAAATAGTATAAAGGGTGTTATCGCCTTTTATCGAAGTGGAACTTTACTAATCGGTTCGCAATTTTTTGATCCGAAACTCTCAGCACTTTCGAGAATATCAGTACTAATTCATGAGGCTCGACATGGCGATTCTTACGCTCACGATTGGTGTCCTAGCCCATTTAAATTTGAGATCTTTGACAGCTCTTTTAGAATTCCGAGAATGGATGCCCTTCCAACCGTGGCTTGCGATAGCACGGGTCATGGCGCTTATGGCGTTCAATATATCTTTTTGCGTTCAGTAGTCGATGCTTGCCAAAACTGTAGTGAGGAACAAAAAACTGAAGCTAAACTTGATTCAATGGTTGATGGATTGCTTCGCATTACCGACAGCCAGGAAGCCGAGAGTTTAGTAAGAAAATCTAATCGTGATCCAAAAGATGCCATCAAGGAAACGAAGAGACTGG
>CAYPZY010000122.1:0-7990 GCA_964415155.1 uncultured Bdellovibrionales bacterium | reverse complement strand
AAAAGATGAAAAACGTCTAAAACCCGATCTCGTATTAGTCGAGATTATCAATCAGGATTCAGAAGCGTTTAGGCTACCTCTGATCATTCACCAATTACCAGAATGGTCACACTTGCCAATCGTTGCTCATTCGGTTTTGTCGGATAGAAGTGCGGTTGTTAATGCCGTTAATTGTGGTTATGCCGACTATATCGTAAGACCAACTGATCCTGATTTACTCCGCGAAAAGATTATAAGCTTACTCGTCAGTTCCACTAAAATTGATGGTTCAACCTACGCTTTTCCTGTCAGCCAGGAGGCCAAGGTGATATTTGATTTTAAGGTTACAGCCATTAGTGAATTTGGCATCGAAGGACTCTGTGATCACTATTTTGAGCCGAATTCCATTGTTAAAATGGATTCGGAGTTACTAAAACCTTTGCAGCTCAGCAACTCCCCGTTACGAGTAAGTGGTTGCGATGCTATTCCGATGGGGCCACATAAATATAAGGTAGCTTTGACTTATGTGGCGCTTACAGACCAAACCGCAAAATTGATAAGGCAATATATTATACGCAATTCGCGAAATGCTCCGCGCTTTGCTCCTAAGAAGAGTGCTTAGCCGCATCCTCAATAAGCTTATCCGATAGATCCTTACCCAAATACTTATCAATCAAATTGTGAGAGCCGTAAATAAGCGGTGTCAGAGTGAGTGCAATAAAGAGCTTATAGGTGTAATTGGTGAGTGATAAAACCACATAGTCATCGAACTGAATTTTGCCAGGCAACCAGAAGGCAATACCTAAAACCACAAAAGTATCGATCAATTGTGAAACTACCGTTGAGCCGGTTGCTCGTAACCAAAGAAGTTTACCACCAGTTCGCTTTCGAAAAAACCAAAACACAAAAACATCGACTAACTGACTTAAAAGAAACGCCACGATGCTGCCAACAATGATCCACATACTCTGACCTAATACTGCCGAAAACTGTTCGTCAGTGACGGGTGAAATATTGGCGGCTGGAATTTTCACCGCCAAAAACATCGCCAGAAATGCGTAGGAGATTAATCCAACAGTCAAATAGGTCAGAATTTTTACACCGGATTTGCCAAAATACTCGTTAACAATATCTGTAGAGATGAACACGACAGGCCATAGCAAAACACCCACCGTCATCTTAATTTCACCAATAGCAAACAACTTGCTTCCCAAAATCTCAGCCAAAACAGCATTGGTAACAAAAATTCCTGTGAGAAAAATAAATACGATATCACGACGATTAAAATGACTCATTAATACAGATGGCAAGCGACAAAATGGTCCTTGCTGACTTCCTTCCATTTGGGTGTTTCAGTTTGACAATGTGGCATCACTTTAGGACAGCGACCGGCAAACCGACAACCTGGTTTGATATTCACCGGTGAGGGAATTTCGCCTTTTATCAAAGTATGTTGGCGCGTTCTTTCCAGTTTTGGATCCGGCTCGGGATTAGCTTTAATCAAAAGTTGGGTGTAAGGATGCTTTGGTCGAAAGTACACCTCATTTGATGGACCAAGTTCAACCATTGATCCCAAATACATTACTGCCATTCGATCAGAAACATACCTTACCATTGACAAATCATGGGCAATAAAAAGCAAAGTGAGGCCCATCGATTTTTTGAGATCATCCAAAAGATTTATCACTTGTGCCTGGACGGAGACGTCGAGAGCTGAAATCGGCTCGTCACATACGACGAACTTGGGTTCTACAATCAAGGCTCTTGCGATGCCAATACGCTGCCGTTGTCCTCCTGAAAATTCATGGGGGTAGCGCGACATGTGATCAGGCTCAAGGCCGACCTTGCGAAGCCATTCCGCGACTTTCTCGCTAATCTGCTTGGCAGTGAACTTTTTCATGACGAAAAGACCTTCGCCAATGATTTCTTTAACTGTCATGCGTGGGTTTAACGATGAGTACGGGTCTTGGAAAATCAATTGCATTTCTTTAGAGTAGGCACGGAAATCTTTTGCCGAATAAACTGCAGGAAGTTTTTGCCCCTTATACAGCACCTCACCTGCCGTTTTATCCCATAACCCCACAACAGTTCGACCGAAAGTGGTTTTCCCTGAACCACTCTCTCCTACTAAACCAACAATTTCTTTTTCTTTAATTTGCAAAGATACATCATCAACCGCATGAACGCGTTTATCTTTTGCGATCTGGAAATACTTTTTTAGATTTTTGACTTCGACAATAAAATTCATGTCGGCCTCTGATGCACTTGCGAGGCCTGAGCAATTCGTGGTGCTTTTTCGTCTTGTAACCAACATAAACTTTGATGCCCCTCACTGACTTGAAAAGCCGGTGGTTGGTTTTTTTCGCATACCTTCATCGCGTACGGGCAACGAGCGTAATACCCACACCCTACAGGTGGCGCAAATAGATCTGGTGGGCTACCGTCAATAGGACGCAACCTTTTATTCACGCCTTCCACGTTTTGTGGCATGGCAGCTCTTAGACCTTCACTATAGGGATGCGCGGCTTTATAAAAAATATCATCGACTTTGCCTTTTTCGCAGATTTTGCCGGCGTACATAACCGCCACATCATCTGCGACTCGAGCCACAACTCCCAAATCATGCGTAATAATAATCAACGACATATGTTCAGTGCGCTGGAGATCTTTTATCAATTCTAAGATCTGTGATTGAATAGTCACATCAAGAGCTGTCGTAGGCTCATCGGCGATCAAAACTGAAGGTCCGCAAGCGAGCGCAACCGCAATCATCGCTCTTTGCAACATCCCGCCCGAGAACTCGAAAGGAAACTGCTGCGCCCGTTTTTCTGGTTCTGGAATGCGCGCTTTCTTTAAAAGTTCAACGGCCTTTTCCATTGCAGCCTTATGGGAAATCTTACGGTGTACTTTCAAAGTTTCCGCGATTTGTGCGCCGATTTTCATCGTGGGATTAAGACTTGTCATAGCGTCTTGAAAAATCATTCCAATTTGATTGCCGCGAACGTCATTCAACTGTTTCGTTGGTAAACCCAAAATTTCTTTACCATTGAGTTTGGCAGAACCGGCAGTGATTTTACCGGGGGGCATCGGAATTAAACCCATGATAGCCTGAACGGTCACAGATTTCCCGCAACCGCTTTCTCCCACAATCGCCAGAGTTTTCCCTTTTTCCAGAGTGAAATCTACACCGCGAACAGCTTTAACAATTCCACCATAGGTAGCAAATTCAACATGCAAATTTTTGACTTCAAGAATTGGCTGACTCATTCGCGCGACCTCATTTTGGCATCGAGCGCGTCGCGGAGACCGTCTCCCAATAAGTTAAATGATAAGGCAGTGATCGCAATAAAAAGTGCTGGCCAAAAAAGCTCATGTGGTGATGTGCTCATCGTTCGCACGCCTTCTTCGCAAAGCGAACCCCACGAGGCTACTGGTGGCTTCACTCCCATACCGATAAAAGACAAAAAGGCTTCTGTGAAAATCGAAGACGGAACAGCAAAGGTCAGTGTCACTAAAATCACACCCATCGTGTTAGGCACTAAATGGCGGACAATGAGGTAAGAAGTTCTAACCCCTAAAAGTTTTGCTGCCTGTACGTAACCTTCTTCGCGAAGTTGTAAAACTTGACCACGCACCAAACGTGCAGTTGAAGGCCAAAAGAGACTAACCATGGCGAGCAAGATCACAAACACGCTCTTCTCACCATTGGCGTTAAAGACGACATATAAAATAATCATGATAAGCAAAAACGGAAATGAAGTGATTAAGTCAGCAACTCTCATCATGTAATTGTCCCAACGTCCCCCCAGATAACCGGCGGCACCGCCGTAAAGAGTGCCCAACAAAATAAAAAGAAGAGGCGCGATAATACCAATAAAAAGAGAAATCCTGCCTCCCGACATGAGCCGAGCCAACATATCGCGGCCAAGATAATCTGTGCCCAAAGGATGATTCACAAGCTTAACGGTTTGGCCCGGTCGCACACCTGGCTGGGATAACTCCGACTCCTCAAGAGAAATCCCCCGCGAGACATCCACCTTCAAAGTCGTAAAATCTGAAGAAGTTGTCTCTACGGATTTACTAACGACACTGTACCAATAAGTTTGATCACGAAGTTTCAATTGATCGATGATGCTTAGCTGATTGCCGACGCTAACTTCTTCAATCGCCATGCCTAATTCATCCATTGTCTTTGGCTCAAAGTCAGAACGATAAACGGAGTAACCTGCAGCACCTTGAACGGCGCTCCACTTGACTTGTACTGCAAGAGTAGACGCGGGACCATTTAGTTCAACGGTCATAGGCGCCTTGATCTGCGGATTATCTTTTTCAGGAGCCTCCGGAACTTGTGGATTAACTATATTTTCAAAGGGAACTTTTTCGACAACCAACGCTGTGTCGCCAATACTCGCTCCTTCAGAAATTCGATTTAAATCTTGCGCCGTCGGATCCACGCGCCAAATTAAAGGTCCCAACATGGTAAATAGAACGAGAAAAATAATTAAACCTAACGAGACAATGGCCTGACGATTTTTTTGAAGGCGAATCCAGGCGTCTTCCCAATAGGAAAGCGACGGGCGGGTCAACTTCTGCGCGCTGATCGTCTTTACAGCTGGAGAAAAATCTAAATGAGGCGTGCTGACTTCCATTTTACTTTCCAACCCTGATTCGCGGATCAACAAGTCCATAAACAATATCAATGAGCTGTGCTACCAAAACCAAATACGATCCGTAAAAAACTCCGGTCCCCATAATGACAGTGTAGTCGAGTTGCTGGACAGCCTGAACAAAGTATCTGCCCAATCCTGGAATCGCAAATAAACTTTCGACAACAAAACCACCCGTCGTTATGGCAGCGAATGCATAGCCTAAAACGGTGATCACCGGCAAGATGGCGTTGCGTAGTTGGTGTTGAAAAAAGATTCGGGCTGGCGACAGACCTTTGGCTTTCGCTGTGCGAATATAATCGGTATTTACAACTTCAAGCATTGAAGAACGCATTAAGCGAGTAAGATACGCAAGTGTTCCTAACTCTAAAAATATTGCCGGCGCAATCATGTGTTCAAAGGAGCCCCAGCCAGCCACCGGCAAAATCGTTTTACCTGCCCAGGCATTTAGTTGAACGATGAAATACTGGCCCCAGGCCGCAAAAACAAAGGTAGGGACAGACACACAGACAATCACAGCCAACATTAAAATTCTATCGGGAAGCCGATTGCGATAAAGAGCGGTAATTCCCCCGAGCGCAACTCCACCAAATGCGGCCATGACTACCGCGAGCGCGCCCAACATCGCTGAAACAGGAAAATGTTCTTTGATGATGTCATTCACCTGGCGGTTTTTTTGCGTGTAGGAAATTCCAAAATCACCATGAATAAAAATGTTTTCCATAAAATGAAAGTACTGAACCAGCAAAGGCTTATCCAGTCCGTAGTACTTCATCAGATTCGCTCGCACTTCAGCATTGGACGCCTTTTCTCCCATGAGAGGATCGCCAGGTGCCGCGTGCATGGCAAAGAAAATAAAAGTCGCGAGCAATAGTATGGTTACTAGTCCAGAAACAATTCGCTTAGCAACGAAAGCCAACATCGAAACTACTTCTCTACTCTACATGAGCGAAACCAAAATAAGGATCAGGACCCACCACCATACGTAAGACATTCTTTACCTTCGGATTTAAAAGGTAAACACGGCCTCTCTCATAAATGGGGAGTACCGCCACTTCTTTTGTCACAATGTCTTGTACCTTCGCGATTGTGTCCATTCGCTTTTTAGGTTCCATTAGCGCCTGAGCCTCACGAATATACTTGTCGTACTCAGGATTATTATAGCGACCTCTATTGTTTTCGTTCCACGAAGTAAATAGATCAGCGAAAGTCATCGGGTCATCGTAGTCGGGCCCCCAGCCTGCTAAAACCAAATCAAATTCTCCAGCAGTCATTTTAGCCAGACGCTGTTTAAAAATTTGTACATCAATCATTACGTTGATGCCCAAATGCTTTTTCAAAGTACTTTGAAAATACTCGCCAACTTTTTTCGCTGTGGGAAATTCATCAACGAGCAAGGTAATCATTGGCAGATTGGCCTGACCAAGCTCTTTCTTAGCTTGCTCCAAAAGTTTTTTGGCGTTGGCATAGTCAAGTTTTGTCGCGGCAACCGGGTACTCTTGATAAAAGGGTTTTTTCACACCCTTCAACCATTTCGGAAAAATTGTATAGATTGGATCGTTACCGGGCAGAGCAATAATTTTGCGAACAAGTTCTGGAATATTGATAACAGAACGAATTGCTTCGCGCAGTGCCTTATTACCGGTTACTCTGCCGGGGCGATGGTTGAATTCAATATACCAGGCCGAACCCTCAGCGAATTTATTAAGAGCAAATTTTTCCTTTGTTGCCATTTCAAGAGTGTCAGAATCCAGTCCTGCGATATCAATTTTTTTATCTTTAAATAAATTAAAAACAGCCTTCGGATCGTGGATAATATAAGGGAAGTCCAAGACACTTACCTTAATACTGTCTTTGTCCCAGTAGTTTTCGTTTTTTTCTAAGCGCATGGATGCACCGTGGACCCACGACACCAGCTTAAACGGTCCGTTAAATAAAAGATTTTTGGCATCAGCCGCATATCGACCCGCCTGCGCATTGTAAAAATCTTCTCGCACGGGGAAATAAGTTGTAAAGGCAACTAATGAAAGAAAGTAAGCACAGGGTTTTTCAAAAACAACTTTAAGAGTATAATCATCAACAGCCGTTACACCGAGCTCTTCCGGTTTCGCTTTACCTTTATTGATGTTCTCGCCGTTTTTTACAGGATAAATAAAGAATGCATATTGTGAAGCTGTGGCCGGTTCAACCACTTTACGCCAAGCGAATACGAAGTCTTTTGCCGTAACAGGTTTACCGTCGCTCCACTTTGCCGTTTTTCTTAGATGAAAAGTAATTCCTTTACCATCCTTATCCATGGTCCATTTTTCAGCCACACCGGGGGCGATTTTTTGATTCTTATCGTAGCGAGTGAGGCCCTCGTTGGTGTGACCAAGAATTCTATTACTCACCTGATCGGTGGACCGCATGCTATTTAAATCTGGTGGTTCATCATCAAGAACAGCGGTAATTTTTTGCTCCGGTGCTGCCGAAGTAACAAACGGTGTTGTTAAAAAAGATGCAAAAATGAAAAATGAAATGATGGCTCTCATGGTCCTCCCCGGTGACGCAAATTCTCCAGCCAGCCAATTTGCAAGTGTGATGCCGCCACTTCCGGTGTCAGGCCGACACTTGCTGGATTCTTTAAAAATTAGATGGGTTTAGTTTAATTCTCAATAGAAATGATTGGACTGTATTGCAACGCGCCTATTTAGTTTCAGAAACTAAAATCAAGGCCTACGTAGTAGCGAGTAGCCGCAACATTCATCAACTCGAGAGAGTAGCGTCCATCAGCCATAAATTTATCATCTTGGGAGTAGCCAACGCGCATACCAAACATTTTAGTAAAGGCGTATCCAAGCTCTACGATTGCGCCCAAACTGGTTTTTACTGTATCAGTGGCAGTGCCTTCCGCTGATAAACTGTTTGCAGCTTCGACTTCAGCAGGCTGTAACATTTTAAAAGTCGTATCAACCTCAACACAAAGGGTTAACTTTGACGTTAACTTGTATTCCATTGCTAAATTATGACCTAAACCAATTAAAGGTAATGGTTCATTCTTAGAGTTAAGACCGTACTTAGTCCAATAATATTGAAAATAGGGTCGAAAGCCAATACTGAAGTCGCCGAAAGGCTTAACAAACTCTAAGCGAACACTACTAACGCTATTGATGCCGTCGGCCTGCGCCTGTTCAGTTGTACCAATTTCAGTTCCTAAGCGCAGTTGCAGGCGAAACTCTTTAAACTCAGGATCAGTGATTGTGTAAAAATAATAAAAACGAGGATTAAGTGCTTCGACCTTTCCTGAGTTTTGCGGACTATCACCGGGAGCTATGAAAGTGTGATTCACTCTCTGCCAATATCGT
>CAYPZY010000121.1:0-8048 GCA_964415155.1 uncultured Bdellovibrionales bacterium | reverse complement strand
CGTTATCATTAAAAATCTTACTGAACAGACGCTCAATCCCGATCCTCATGCTGATAACCAAATTAATATTTTAGAAATTCTTCGCGCCATTGCGACGAATTATGATCCACAAAACACCTCATTTGTCGTAGCTGTCAGCCAAGACCGGGTAACTCTCCGACATAAGATGTTCCCGTTTCGCGAGCGCAGCAAAATTTCAAAAAGTTTGCCGTTTGAACTTGAAGACGAGATTCCGTTTGACTCCTCAACTGCCATCTATGACGCCAAATTTATTAGACATGTGGGTGATAACACGGATGTGCTGGCCTGTGCTTGTTCTAAAAAGTCCATCGAGGAAACTCTACAGACAGTGCACGATGCCGGTATTGAACCGCAAATCATTAGTATGGAAAGCGCAGGCCACGCTAATACCGTAGAAGCATGGGATCAAGCAATTCCTCAAGAGCGCCCTGTTAGCGAAAGTGAAATTGAGAACAAACCTACACCAAGTGAAGCACGACTAATTTTGGACATCGGCCATTTAAAAACCATTGTCAGCGTTTTTCGCCGAGATCGTCTTATGGCTACTCGTACAATTTCGTGGGGTGGCAGAAATCTTATTGAGAGCATTGCTAAAAAATATGGTGTTCTATACTCCGAAGCTATTCGCGAAACTCAGGCCAAGGCCTTTATCCTTCTTAGCACCGAGGGCGCCACTCGTGACCAAATAGTTTTTTCTGACACTCTGGCAGACAGTTTTTCAGAAATGCTCAAAGAATTAAAACTCACGATGATGGAGATTGCTACCGATGCCAATATCTTTTTCACTAATTTAGAGATCACTGGCGGCACCAGTCGCGTTAAAAATCTCAACGCCTATTTCACACAAGTTTTAGAAATCCCCTGCAACTATTTTGACCCGTTTCGAAATTTCGCAATCGGTTTTGAAAAAACGCCGGCACTATTAACGGGTGCAACAGTCGCCCTGGGTCTGGCACTAGAAGGCCTAAAGCGGCCAAAAAATCCACCGGTTAACTTTCGTAAACACGAGTTTGGCTTGCAAAGCGTTTCCTGGGATATTTTTTGGCAAAGATGGTCGAGAGCTATTCAAATGGGATCCGTGGCATTAGTTCTTTTTTGCGTTTACGCAATCCTTAAGGATCAAATTAGTTTGAGCCTTGCCGAAAGGTCGGAGGAGCTTTTAAAAAATACCGCAAAAACTCTCATCAATAAAAGAACCGTTCGTGTTAAAGATGTTGAAGATTTTATTAAGGAAAAAACGCGCGTTTTAGAAAACCAACAAAAGCTTGCTGGACTAATGACAATGAATTCTGCGATGGATCTCGTTAAACGCCTCAGTGAATCCTTACCCCAGAGAACAATCGACATCCTCCACCTAAATATCGACAAGCAAAAAATGATTATTGAGGGAAGCGTCAAGGATCCCAAACAGATCAATGCTATTCAAAACGGTCTTCGTAATCTTTCACCGCGAGGCAAGGTTAACAAAATTAATCCTAGCAAAGCGCGGGGTTCAGCTGGTTTTGCTTTCGAACTCGAAGTCGATCGCAATATCAAAGGAAAAGAAAAGTGACCTTAGCAGATGTTAAAGAACAACTTGTCGAACGTTTGACTCCGTACTGGGAACGGCTTCAGGAGTCGCAAGTTTATGTATCCCTACGCGAACGTTATGAATCACTGTCACCAACCCAACAGAAAATCGCAATTGCTGGGTCAAGCGTGACTGCTCTACTTTTATTTTTATTTTTGTTTCCATTTTCCTATTTATCGACGGCAAGTGAATCCATTGCGACTTTTGAACATCACCAAAAGCTAATGCGTAACTTATTTTCGGTAAACCGACAGTTAAAACAAACTCCTCCCCTGCCGCCACCACTACCAGTTGATCAATTGAAAACCATGGCCCAAGGCGAGATTAATCGGGCTGGTTTAGTGCCAGAACAAATTGTGTCCATTGAGGCTTCGACTTTTCCACTAGGCGCTTTAGGCCCAAAGGATCTTCAATCACAAGGAATTATTGTTTCGCTGAAACAGCTCAATCTTAAACAAATAGTCGATCTTGGCCACATTTTTCAAACTCTTCATAGCACCCTTAAACTTATTAATTTGGACGTCAGCGCCAACGAAAGTGATAGCCACTATTTCAACGTGGTTTATTCCTTAGCGATGTTTTCTTTGCCACAAGAACCAGAAACTTCAGCCGAACCGCCACCATCTCCTGGAAAACGTGGTGGCCGTCCAACTCCGCGAGGTAAAGGCCAGTGATTCAAAAAACACTGACGGCCTTCTTGAATATTTTCCGCTTTCACAAAGGCAAAATTGGAATTTTCCTTGTCTGTTTAGTTGTCTTCACGCTTCTCTTATTTCCCTATAATGATTTGGGCGACATGGTCTCAGGAAAAATTATCGAAGCGACCGGTGGTACAGTCTCTCTTCAGTTTGAGGAAATGGGTGTCAGTCTATTTCCCCAACTCGGCGTCAAGTTTATCAAAGTTTATTTGGACTCTCCATTTTTACCGCCCCTCACGGTTGAATCGCTTGCCCTAGCGCCTTCTGTTCTAGGTCTATTAACTTTCAAACCGGGAATTAAAGCGCGAGCGACAGGGTTCTTTGACGGAAGGATTTCACTTTGGGCACAGCAGTCGACAAAAGATAAGAAGTCACAACTCGATATCAGCGGCGACTGGAGCAGCTTGGATCTTGCAAGTCTGATGAAATTGGCCCAGCAGAATCTGCCTCTAAAAGGCAAAATTGATGGCGAAACTGAACTTACAATCGATCCAACGATGATTCAGCAGCCGAGCGGCAAAATCAAAATTAAAGCCGGTGCTATTGAACTTCCGAACTCACAAATTCCGACACCAATCGGCCCACTAGATCTTCCCGCCATTAAGCTTTCGGAACTGCAAATTTATGGAAATCTAAAGGACCGGGTTTTAAATTTGGATAGTTCAAGTTTTGGAACAAGTAAGGATGAGCTTAGTGGCAAGATCGACGGAACTCTAGGCTTACAGTTTGATAATTTCGGCGGTCACGTACAACCGCGCCTCACCAACTACGAATTGCGACTCGATATGCGGGTCAAGGATCGCCTCGCTCGTGAACAGACAGTTGGTTTTGCCTTAACATTTTTGGAAAAGTGTAAACAAAAAGGCGACGGTGGAACCCTCGCCTTTCGTTGTAGAATCGCCGGCAACGCTTTTGGTGGCGCGGCGCAAATCTCTACATTCTAATTTAAAAAGGAATTTCGTCCGCAGCAGCGTCAAACGATGGTTCAGGTGAAAAATCCTGGTTGTCATCCATTTGGTTAGACTGTTCACGCTGAGAAGGGGCGCCTAAAAATTGTACCGTGTTGGCAACGATTTCAGTAGTGTAGCGTTTTTGACCTTGCTGATCATCCCAAGAACGCGTGGTGATTTTTCCTTCGACATAAACTTGGCGACCTTTTGCTAAATGCTGGCCACAGATATCAGCCAAACGCCCCCAAGCAACGATACGATGCCATTGAGTTTCTTCTTGTTTCTGTCCTTGTTTATCCATCCAAGATTCGCTTGTAGCGATGTTGAAACGAGCAACTGTTTGCCCATTATTAACTTTGCGAACTTCTGGATCCGCTCCAAGACGTCCAACAATGATTGCTTTATTAACTCCAGACATTTTACCCCCTAAATGTAAATTTTGGTTTAATTGGCCGATGGACCTATGTCAACGGCCGATGAGCGTTTGAACTCAGTTGCAATAAAGAGACAAAGCAGAAATAAAAAACAACCAGCACCTGCTTATTTAGCGGGCGAAAGACGACCGTAAAATCCTGCTATTGCAACAAAGGTTTTAGAGCCGTAAATATGTCGGAATTAAAAGCAAGCTCTTGCTGCCAATAATGGCGATCGAGCCAACAACAGCCAAGGTTGTAACTCGCATCATTTACCCTTGCAGGAGCAAGCCCCGGATCAACGAGTACGGCTCGATAAAGATAGGTCGTCACCTCGTAGCGAACACCATTCCAAACGTAGGGATAATTGTGAACGGATTCTGAATTTGCATCGACATCGACTCTATAACCTGTCTCTTCAAAGGTTTCCCGAATAGCAGCCTGTACCGGCGTTTCGTCATTTTCAACTTTACCGCCTGGGACAAACCAATTTTCCGCAGCTGTCAGAGGGTCTTTCAGTTTCACGACGAGTAATTTACCCTCATGAATACATACGACACTCGCTCTTATTCTTTTGGACATGGTTTATAACCTAGCAAAAAGTCGACGCAAATAAAATTAATTAATTTGAAAATATAAATGCTTTGCCTGACAATGACCCAATGTCAAACAGGGTGAAGTCGTTTGAAAATTTTTATGAATCATACGCTACTTTAATCTATAGTTTTATCATGACACTAGTTGGGTCATCAGAACAGGCCCAAAAAATTTTGCTTGAGGTGTTTTCAACGGTATGGCGGAAGCATAATGCAGATCTGGGTAATGAGGGGCTTTTATCGTTGGCACTCTTTTACGCAAGGCAGTTGTCCTTAAACCTCCAAGAAAAGGTTCCTGACATAAAAAAATTTCCTCCCAATCCTTTGGCGACAGATAATCTTTCAGGCCTCAACAAAAAAGTAAGTGAGTCATTCCACAAACTTTCGGAAGATCAGAAAATTCTCCTCACAATTGGTTTTTTTGAAGGTCTTGATCAACATCAAATTGCTGAAAAATATTCTTTACCATTAACGGCAGTTCGCGCCCGAATGCTCTCTGGCATGTTGAAGCTTCATAAGTTTTTTAAGGAGAATGGACAGTGAGTTTGACCAATGATGAATTTGAAGAGATGTGTGCCGCCTATGTGATCGGCTCGCTTAATACAGATGAGCGAGCGCAATTTGAATCGCACCTTAAGGAAGCAACGCCTGAGCAAAAGGAAATTTTTGAGAAGATGCAATGGACAGCACTTCACTTACCGGCGCACGGCCAAGTCGTGAATCCTCCGCACTCTTTGAAAGAACAAATCACGAGCGAAATCAATCAAGTCACTGACAGTCTTGAACAAGGTAACAAAAAGTCGCGCTTCAAGATTTTGCAAAACTTTTCCCTGCCGCCCTCACCCGGTATCGAGAAGGTCTACACTAAACTGCACTTGAATCAGCCGCTTGTCGGTTTGCTCGTTCCAATTATTTTACTTTTTGTAGCATTGAATTTCTACTTGGAAGTAGGTCAAAAAGAGGATTTGTTGCGAGAACAACAAGTAAAGTATTCCGGCAATGAAAAAAAGCTTTCGGAACAAAGCCAGGAGCTAGCCACCACTCAACAAAAAGTGACTGAACTAGAGCAGAGACTGAATGAACAAAGTCAGCAAATTGCCGAGAAAGATAAGCTAAGCGCAACGATCGCTGATCTTCAAAAAACGATCGATGCTAAAGCCGAAATAGAAAAAAATCATGGTGAACTTGTTGGTCTACTTCAGTCCAGCGATCTACGCGTTATCGATTTCAAACCGGCCAAGGTTTATCCTTTGGGCAAAGGAAAAGTATTCGTCAATTTGAAAACCAAAACGGCGTTTATGCAAATTGGTAACTTACCGTTAAATACCTCTGAAAAAGACTATCAGGCTTGGATGCTCGAGGGCAAACATGCCACAAGCGCTGGTGTTTTTAGCGTCGACTCAAATAAAACCGCCTTCATAAAAATTGAAAGTGGGATAACCGTAAATAAACTCACAGGATTATCTGTTACGTTGGAACCGAAGGGCGGCTCTACCAAGCCCGCTGGCGCGCTTTTTTTAACTGCCAACGTCAAATAAGTTTTTTTGCAAGTTAGGGCATTTTGTCTCATTTTTTTTGACGATTGACTAACGTGAAGATCAGGATCATCTTCCCTTAAATTCTATGAGTTTAAGAGAAAAAAGTTTGTTTTTTTTGCCTATAGTTATTGTCGCGATAATTATAGCAAACAACATCACCTCGTTAAAAACTCTTCGCAGTAACGAGCGCGACAACTCCATCGTAGACATTGCTGGCCGCCAGCGGTTTTTAAGTCAAAAACTTCTTTCGGACTTTCTTCTACAACAACAAGGAAATTCTTCAGAATTCCCCAAAACGGTGAAGCTCTTCTTAGAAAGTTCATTCGTTTTAGAAAAAGGTGGTGATGTTTCTGAATCTCTTAGCAATGAAGGAAGAATGCGTCTACCGGCGGTTCCTGATGGTCCCATAAAAAAGTCCGTCATCGAACAGCGGCAGCTCCTCAATGACTTTTTACTTAAAGCTGGCCGCCTGCATAAGAATCCTGAAACAGAAAATTATAGAAAACTGCTTGAAGATCTTCTTGCTGCCAATAAACGTTTGGTTCAGAAAGCCGATGACACGGTTGATTTACTTGATAGACATTTTGAAGAACACGATGAAGAAGTCATTAGCCGTGGTGTTTTTTTGGCATTAATGGCTGTCAGTATTGGCATTTGGTTGGTTTATATTCTTTATCAACAGTTTGTTCTTACTCGACGTCTAAAGGTAGCCACCCAAACCGCGGTGGATGCTGTGCAGACAAGAACGCACTTTTTTGCGCGGGTTAGCCATGAGATTCGTAATCCTCTTAATATTATCACCGCCATACCTGATATTCTTGAAAAAACGCCGTTAAATGGAGATCAATCCCGCTATGTGACCACACTGAAATACACCAGTCATAATCTTTTATCCGTCATCAATGATCTTTTAGATATTTCAACTCTTGAATCAGGAAAGCTACAGATCAAAAAAGAAAACATGGATTTGAAATCCTTTCTCGAGCAACTGGTTGAGGCCAACCAAATGCCTGCAGTTCAGAAAAATCTTTCGTTAAAGTTTTGCTGGGACCAAAGAATTGAACCATTTGTTTGCGCTGATATCCATCGCTTGCGACAAATCTTCGATAATCTTGTGGGGAACGCTATCAAGTATACTGATTATGGTTTTGTCGAGTTTAAAGCCAGCCTCGAATCCAGTTCGGGTAAGTTTCAAAATGTGATTTTTTCGATTTGCGATACGGGACCTGGTATTAGTAAGGAAGAACAAAAGAATATTTTTTCAAGTTTTGTCAGAGGCAAGAACAAGGCGCACAAAGTGGGAACCGGGTTAGGACTTTCAATATCTAAACAGTTAGTCGAACTTATGGGCGGCGAAATTTGGATTGATAGTCAACCAAATCAGGGAGCTATCTTTAATGTACGTCTCGCCCTCGAAACGGTACCCACGGCGGCAGCGGCGGCCCCGAAAAAAGAAGAGCCGACGATTGGTAAAGAAAAAATAAGAGTTCTTTATGTTGATGACAGCAAAGATAACCTCATGGTGGTTTCGGCTCTTCTAGCGAGTGATTCTCGTTTCGAAGTCGTAACGGTCGACAATGCTGCTGAGGCTTGGAAGTTTTTTGAAGAACAAAGTTTTGATGTCGTTTTGCTGGATATCAAAATGCCAAACATTGATGGGATTTCCTGCGCTCATCACATGCGCCAACACGAAGAGAGAAATCAGCTTACTAGAACGCCGCTGGTGGCACTGTCTGGCGCCATCGTTAACGAAGCCAACCCAGACTTTGATTTTTATTTAGCAAAACCCATAACTCATCATTCACTGTTAACTGCAGTTAACAAAGCGATTAAATCCAAAGGAAAAATTATGGACGCAAATCAGAGAAGCAATTTCAATAAATTTTTTGAGAAGCAAATAGAAGGTTATCTGCAACGTCGGTTTGACGAGATTAATGAAATTAAAGCTAGCGTGGACCAGTTGGACTACGCGAAGATCTCTCGAATGGGCCACAATATTGCAGGCAATGCCGTAACATTTGGTTTTCCTCAACTTGAGCCTCTGGGCAGACGCCTTGAAACTGAAGCGAATCAGAACAACCGCGAGGCCGTCTTAGATTTAGTCGCCCAAATCGAAGCAGCCCTGATCAAAAGCAAAGACAGCCAGGCACAGCAAAAATCAGTCATTTGAGCGCAAAATGGCTAAAAGAACAGGATTTTCTCCCTCTAAACCCTGTTAATTCAAGGAGTTAAATACTTTTTCCAGGCACTTTTCTTGCTAAG
>CAYPZY010000120.1:0-8073 GCA_964415155.1 uncultured Bdellovibrionales bacterium | reverse complement strand
GCGATGAGCTTTTATCATCAACTGCCACCAACAATAGATCGCGATCTAACCTTGTCACAAAAAGCTATTACTTATTTTGATGAAGTGATGACGTCTTATCCAAATTCCAAATACTTCAAAGAGTCGCGCGACAAAAAGCAAGATGTCCGCTCTCGACTCGCTTCCAAAGAAGACTACATTGCTGATTTTTACTTTAAGCGAGAGAAATTTGAGAGTGCGCTTGGTCGCTACGAGAACTTGCTTGAAGAGTTCCCAGGTTTGGGATTCGACGAGAAGGCATTGTTCCGCGCAACAGTTAGCGCACATCGCATTGGTCAAATCGATAAAAGCAATAAGTTTTTTAATAGGCTAAAGGAAAAACATCCGTCTTCGCCCTATATCAACGATGTAAAAAAACTATTGAGTAAAAATGGCAAAAATTGATCATCGCGAAATCTTAGAAATAGCCAGGCAACAGTTTAACGACGGCAACTATAAGAGTTCCGAAGTTTTGTTGGGACAAATTCTTTTAGCTAATAGTCGTATTCCCGATGTGTACTATATGCTCGGAACGATAAGCTATGATCGCGGTAAATTTAATAAAGCCATTGAACTTTTCAAAAAGGCTCTAGAGATTGACCCGACATTCACTGATGCTAGTGTCGGCCTTTCTATTTTGCTTAACGACCTTGGTCGCTACGATGAGGGTCGGGAAGTTTTCGTGGCAGCGCAAAAGGTTTTAGACGATAAGTCGAACGCCTCAGATCCTTACATGGACGAAAAAATTGCTAAGAAGCATGAAGAACTCGGCCAGCTTTATACTCAATGTAAGCGACACAAAGATGCACTCGAGCAATACTTAAAAGCTCTCAAACTTTCGACAAGAAAAACGGAAATCTCGATGAAGACCATTGAGTGTTCCGTCAATATGGGATCGCTAAGACGCGCTATCAAAGATCTTAAATATCTTATTCGTGAGTACCCGCAATACATTCCGGCGCGAATATATTTGGGTAAACTTTTATACAATTCCAGCCGAATTGCAGAAGCGGTTGAGCAATGGGAAGGGATTTTAATTCGCGACCCCAGCAACACGGAAGCTCATCGCTATTTGAAGATTGTACAGGAAGCTAATCTAACAACGGTGTAGGTGAAAGATGTCGACATTAAAAGATTCCATGGTTCCCTTCATCACTCGTCAGCAAATCAAAAAGCACGTTATGTCTTTGGCGAAGCAAATCGAGGCTGACTACGACGGTCAGGAGATCGTTCTCATTTGTCCTCTTAAGGGATCTGTTTTATTTTGCGCAGATCTCATGCGCTACTTGACCATTCCTGTACAAATAGATTTTGTTCACTTGGTGACCAAGGGCTCCGTCCAAATTGTAAAGGACATTACCACTAACATTGAAAACAAACATGTTCTCATCGTCGAAGAGATCATCGATTCTGGTCGCAAAATTACATTTTTGAAAAAGCGACTTGCTGCCAGCAATCCTCGTTCTATCAAAGTTGTGACATTCATTGATAAACCCGCACGCCGAGAAATTCCTCTGCGTCCTGACTACATTGGTGTTACTGTCGAAGATCGTTTTCTCATAGGCTATGGTCTAGATAGCGAAGAAGTCGGCAGAAATTACCCTGATATTTATATTCTGAATAATTGATTTAGTTTTAGTAGAAGACTAGTTCACTAAAATATTAAGTAGAAAATAAACTAGTACTGTAAGAACGAAAAGAACCGTAAATTGCGTTGAGAACATCTTAAAAAACCTCTGCCAGCGTCAAACGTTGCATTTATTCCATTTTTCCAGTGGTTGACTCTTCAAGTCAACAAAATTTTGACACCCTCTGACTTTAGTTTTGTTGGGGAGGGGTGCTTGGTTTCAAACATCATGGTGGCAGGGAAAGTCCGCACCCTCAGGCCCGTCGCTTGCAATAATCTTAACTTTCATTAGTAGGCCTATTAAACGGATTTGGAGCGTTTTAACTGTCATCAATTTGTACAGAGTGACATTACTCGCGAGCCAAAAAAGAGATTTATGAAATCTACGTTTTTAAGATTGCTCTTAGTTTTATCTTTCCTTCGCAGTGATTTTTCTCAAGCACAATCTTCTCTCCAGTGCGCTGATCTCTTTTACACCCCTAGTAAATTGGCCGATCTTAATATCTTAGCGCGTTTTAAAACCTATCCCGAATTTCGCCGTTTACGCAAGGAAGTACAGCAACTTAATTCTGATGACTTACAAAAAGCTTACGGCCAATTCTTTAATACCGTCTTCACGAAGCAAGCCATAATCACCGAACAACGACTTAGGAATTTGCTTGAAGCACTGCCAAAGCTGCCTGTCGGGTCTCCATTATTAAAGCCCTATTTGCGGCGAATATTCCAAATTTATAAAGAAAACAATATCAGCGGGACGCTCTTATCCGATGTTCTTGCAAACATACCCGTCAGTGACTTGGTGAAAGACTCTGAGATTTTCTCCTTCGCCGTGGCAGCTTTGAAAACGAAGTCTAATACCATGTCAGCTTTTAAATTAACCGTCGAAATCTTTGCTAGTCTGCTGCAAGGATCCCACATGAAAAGCGAGGCATGGAATCACTTTGGTGAAATTGTCCGTGTAGCTTCTCTAAAATACAATTTAGATAAAGAGACACTAATTTATGTCGCCCAGATTTTGCACAACTCCACACAAGGTGACCCTAATTTTAATCAAAATGACTTTATTGCCCTTATGCAAAAACAATGGGGTCAGAAGAAATTATTTAAATACCGAGAACTTGATATCGAAACAGCTATGAAAAGCCTACGCGACATCACAGAAGAGAGTACTTACACCAAAGACAGAGGGCTTTCAGGGGAAAACGATCACGGTACCTATAGAGGTTCATTTGTTAAGGGTTTCTTCGAAAGTTTGATGAGCCTAAAGCCGGGACAAATTTGGATAGATGTGGGAACGGGAAACTTTAAAGCGATCAGAGACTACTATTTGATTGGGGGCTTAGCTAAAACCATTGGGATTACTATTGAAAACTCATATGGTTCCCTCGCTGCCTATCTTACTGAAAAATATGGAGATCTCTTTACCGCATTAATAGGAAAACCGTTTGAAAACTATGATGTCTCAGAGCTTGGAAAAGTCGACCATATTACAGATATGTATGCGGCATTCTCTTACAGCCCACGTCCCGACATCATCTTACAACGCTACCTATCTTTATTGAAAGTCGGCGGGCGAATCGATTTGTTTTTTGACAATTCCCGCAGTGTAGTCTGGTTAAATGGTGTCGAAATTTCTCTGGCTTCTTGGTTGACCACTACTAAAGGAGTCAAGTTGCATATGGAATTGGGTGAAAATACAGTCGCCGTATCGCTGATAAAAACAAGTGAGGACTTTTCAGTCGAACCTTTAATCCTAAATGATTACGTTTATGGCTTACCAAGCAGGCGAACGTACGTGCTTCCTACAGCCAATACAGTAAATCAACCGACCTAAATGAGATTTTTTGCGCTGCCTTGGGCGCCCAAAGTGGACTTACAACTTTCGGTAGGCTTCTTCCATTGTGGCTTTGGCTTTTACTTTTAACTCTTCAACAGAAGTTCCCTCTGTCTCTAACGGTGGACAGATCTTAACGGCGATGACATGACCAAATTGCGGGAATAGATGACTTCTAGGCCATAAAGAAAACGAACCTTTTAGGACAACCGCCACCAACGGCACTTTAGCTTCAGTCGCAAAAATAAAAGGTCCCATTTTAAATTCGCCCAGAGGGAACTCTTTGGATTGGCGTGTCCCTTCGGGTGCTAGCACAAAATTATCGCCGCCACGAACCTCGCCATAAATAGCGCGATAGCTTTGCAAAACAGCTTCACGGTTAGAGCGATCGATCCATACGGTTCCGCCCAGACTCATGCCTTTACCCAACATAGGTACCTTAGAGAGTTCTTTCTTGGCTCCCATTCGCAAATTGCGTGGTACTGCTGCAAGCACGGCGAACGGATCGGCATTTGAGCTATGATTATAGATGTAGAGACTACCTTGCGGCGGTATATTTTCTAAGCCGTCGACTCTCAACCGTATTCGAAACAAAAATATAAATGATTTTGCCCAAAGAGTTGGTATTTTTTTTCGCTGATTTTTACTAGCAACGAACAATAGGATTGTGCAGCCAATCGTGGACAGCACAAATAAAAGCATGGCGACACAAGAAAGTAATAAATTAAAAAGGCGTGCCATGAATAAGGTTTAGCCTGATATGAAGGGGTGAGCAAACTTTTGCTGAAAATTGTCGAGCGCAACGTGTCCCATGACCTCGGGCGCCCAAGGTGGCTCGTCAATGGCGCGCCGGCTGAAACAACTCAATAACGTTGCCAGAAGGATCTTCACATAAAATTTGTTGCCCACCAGGACCGCTTACGATTTCATTGCGAAACTTTACGCCTTGAGTTTTTAACTGCTGCACCAATTTATTTAGATCTTCTACTTGTAGGACGAAACGATTCCAACCTCCAGGTTGGGGTTTTGAACCATCGGGCATCGCTTTAGCTGCTGACGATGGTGGCCCAGCAAGCCACAAGGTGATATCAGCCTTTGTCACAATTGCCATGGCGGGACCGAACTGTTCTTTCAGGGTGAAGCCTAAAGCAGAGGTGTAGAACGCCACCGATTTTTCTACATCATTCACCAAATAACGAAACGACGCCATCCACTTCCCCTAAACAATCTCACCGATCAAGTCATACTCCATGCTATCGGTAATCTTAACATTCACAAAGTCACCGACATTGGCGTCACCGCTATTGATAAGTGTTACACCATCGATCTCTGGCGCTTGCCCAAAATAGCGACCTTGCAAAAGCAGATCAGTTTCTTCGCTTGGGCCTTCGACCAATACGCGAAGAGTTTGGCCTATATAATTTTTCATTTTCTTTTTACTAATCGCCTTTTGCACAGACATCAGTTTGTCATGGCGACGTTGTTTAACTGCCTCGTCAATTTGATCTTTCATGCGAAAGCCGCCAGTGCCCTCTTCGGGAGAATAAATAAAGCAGCCAACGCGATCGAATTCTTGTTCCTTTATGAACTCTACTAGCTCATTAAATTCTTCCTCAGTTTCCCCAGGGAAACCCACAATAAACTGAGTGCGAACAACTGCTGAAGGAATCTTTTCACGAATGAGCTTGAGGCGATCTTCAATCTCAGCTCGAGTCATCTTACGATTCATGCGACGAAGTTGATCGTCCGAAATGTGTTGAAGAGGCATATCAAAATAAGGAATTAAGTTCGGCTTACTATTGACCAAATCGATGAGCTCAGGCGTAATCCCATCAGGATACAAATAGAGGACGCGAATCCACTCAAGGCCAGAAACTTCCGATAGCGCCTTTAAGAGCTCGTGAGGACTTTCCGAACGGTTTGCATCTTTTTTGCGAAGATCATGGCCATAATCGGTGAAGTCATGCGAAATAACGATAATCTCTTTTACACCAGAGGCCGCTAACAGTTTCGCTTCGCTAACAACTCCCGCCAGTGAACGGGACTGTAAATCGCCACGAATAACTGGAATAGCACAGAAAGCACAGCGCTTTTTGCATCCCTCAGATATTTTTAAGTAAGCACGATATTGTGGACCAGAATTTACTCGCGGGGTTTGTTCTTCTTGTAAATACGTCGGCAAATTCCAAAAAGTCTTCTTGTTATCACCCTCACGACTCGATTTTAAAATTTTTGTGATATTCTGAAATTCACCTGAGCCAACAAATAAATCGACTTCGGGCATTTCATTGGCAAGATCATCTTTATAGCGTTGAACGAGACAGCCAGCGACAACAAGTTTTTGATTCGGGTTGGTTTTTTTAAGCTCGGCCATTTCCAGAATTTTGGAAATGGATTCTTTTTTTGCGTCTTCGATAAAGCCACAAGTGTTGACAACGATTGTATCGGCTTCATCAGCGTCGGCACTCACCGAATAGCCTTCTTTCATAAGGCTGCCAGCCATGATTTCTGAATCGACCAAATTCTTCGGGCAACCAAGACTTACAAAATGGACTTTTTTATTGGCGATTTCTTGCTCAAAGTTCTTCAACTTTAACTCCTTTGGGTGGAACGAATTTGAAAAGTTCGGAGTCGACCTTTTCATTAAAAGCAATCTTGCTTAAATCAAACGAAGTTTTATTGTCGTTCTCATCCCAATAAACGATAGAAATAATTTGTTTTTCTTTGTCATCAACAACTAACTGTAACTTTGTCACTTCTTCGATCTTTTGTTTCGGCGCTAACTCAAAGGTTAAATGATCCTCACGTCGCGATGATTTTTTGATCGAAAAATTATTAAGAAGCGAATTGCCTCCTAAAACTGCGAGCAATAGCTGATGAATCTTGCCTTTGTTGGAAACTATGTGAATAACCTGTTTAGCCTTTTCCTTGTCTTGAAGATCGTAGTTGGCTACCCAAATTTCTTTTGGATTGATTAGCACTAAAGTCTTCTCAGGTTCAGTAAAATTTAATCGCATCTTTCCTTTAGCGACTGCGATCTCCCCCGTGTAGGTTTTCTCACCTTCAGTAATAGCGTTATAGACAGTTTTTTTTGCAGACATCGTGACCAGTTTCGCATTTTGAATTTTGGCCGCCACATCTTTTAAAGCACCGTCTTCTTTAAGGTCTTTCTTTGAAATTTTTACAGGTGCTAAAGAAGGTTTTTCGCTAGCAAAAGTTTGCTGGGTTATCATCAGCGCTACAATAATAAGATTTTTCGGCATTGCAGCGTTATAGCAAATGCATTATTTTTCCGCAAGCAAAGGGCGATAAGCCAAGCACCATACGGCAAAGTTTTCTGGTTTTCCCAAAACTTCGTAAGCAGCCTGAGCGGTTGATCCCGTGGTCAAAACATCATCAACGAATATTATATTACTTTTAGCGCATCCTGACCCACCAATACTGCCGATTTTGACGTTGGCTCTTTCTTTTTTTGAGGATTCTTTTTGTATCTGGGTGGACTGCCGAAAAAGAATATTTTTCACGGGAAAGGCGGCTTCCGCACTTAAACATTGTGCCCATCTGAAGGCGTGATCACTAGCAAACGGGACTTTGGCAGGCGCCGGCACCAAAACGCTTTGTGATTGCCAACGAGCTAAATAGACAAAAACCTCAGCTAATTGCTGAAACCCTTCTTGGAGTCCCCCTCCTTTTAATGAATAGATAAGTTTACCAACCACCTTAGCGTTGGATTCTGTCCATAGTAATAAAAAGTAGACGTTAAAGTGAGGAAGCGGCAGTACCTGCAAGTTCATTTGAGATAGCAGCGCTTTCCAACAAAACTTACACAGGACGCCGATTGATCCCCATAAACTTCCACAATTTGCACACGCTCTGAGTTTTGACGACATAAGGCTTATGCAAATGACGGCCTTCATCTGAGGCTTAGTGTGTTGTAATTACAATGAAACAGGTTCAGCAATCGGCAATTGTCATCGAGGCCAACCCATGTTCAGGCTCAACAATCCACTTAGGCGTTGTGATAAGGAAATCGTTTCCAAATTGTCATTGCCCGATAGACTTGTTCAAGAACTACGGCTCGGGCAATAAGATGATTCATCGTCATTGAAGAAAGTTTAACTGTTAGATTGGCGCGCTTTTTTACTTCGTCATTGACGCCAAAGGCACCGCCAACAATCAAAACGATGTTTTTATTAGCTTCCAAATTGTCGGCTAACGCTTTTGAAAATTTAAGAGAATCATAGTCTTTACCGCGTTCATCAAACAAAACTGTGAAATCTTTAGAAGAAAGATGTTCTAAGACTAAATTCGATTCGTCTAAAACTTTTTCATCGGCGCGATCGCGAGGAACCGCTCTGCCCTTTATAAGAGTGAGCTTAAAAGGCGCAAATTGCTTTATTTTTTTTTGATATTGAAGCTCAAGATCGTTTATCCAATCTTCCGAATTTTTGCCAACGATCAAAAGCTCTAACGACATTAGACGATTTGAGAACCTTTTTGCCAAAGATCCTCAAGCTTGTATTCTTGTCTTACGAAATCATAAAAGATATGAACAATCAAAGCACCATAATCAAGAGCCACCCAGCGGCCTTCG
>CAYPZY010000119.1:0-8090 GCA_964415155.1 uncultured Bdellovibrionales bacterium | reverse complement strand
CGGAGTGCCTTCTTTATCGCTCTTATCAACCTCAGGTGTTTCCGCGGGATCAGCAACAGGCGAATGATCTGACTCTAAAAAATCTCCTATCGCTTTGCCTAAAAACACACGACTTCCCGGAACGTTAATCGCAACATAAGCTTCTTTATCAATTGGTAATTTTATTTCGCCGTTGTCACCACTATAATCGCCATTTTTGTCAAATGGTGCTTTAGTTGTCTTAAAGCCGCCAAACAAAAATTTGCCGGCGAGTTTGCGATTGGCTATCTGAACTGTCTGCTGATAAAGTTGATTAAGTTCAGCAGCCAAAACGCGACGAGTTTCTGGATTGGTACTGGCATCGTTGGTCGCACCTAAAGTCAATTCTTTCGCACGAACTAAAACTTCAGTGAGATCCCCTAAAGATTGTTCTGTGTATTCAAGATGAGATTTCGCATTGGTCAGTATCTTGGCGTACTGTTGGTTATTTTGATCTTCCGTACGGTAGGACAACACGCGGGTTGCTGCCACTGGGTCATCAGAAGGTTTGTTAATTCTTTTTTGCGAAGCGGTTCGTTCGAGAGCTTCAGACATACCCGTACGGCCGCGATGAAGATCGCCGTTAATTTGCCCGTATATCATTTTATCTGCGACTCTCATGTCCTAATCTCCGTTACAACCGTTTCATATTAAGTACGGTATCAAACATTTCGTCTGCCACCCGAATGAGGCGAGCTGAAGCATCGAAGGCTTTTTGGAATTCAATCATTTTGGTCGCCTCTTCATCCAGACTTACACCACTGATACTGTCGCGTATGTTATCCAGTTGCGCGACCATTTGCTTTTGCGAATCTGCGCGTGAATTTGCTCTATCCGCACTCACTCCGACTTTACCAACAAGGGAGTTATAAAAATCATCAAAAGTACTGGAGCCATTATCCATTAATTTTTCATATTGAAGTTGAGCCATTTTGTTGGCCATGCGGTTATCTCCTGGAGCTCCAGAAATCTCAGCTGCCACAATGCGAGCGGGATCTTTAGCAATGTTCTGGTTAAGAGCCAGGTTCTGGGCGGCATTCATTTTGTCATCGACAGAAAAGAAATCCATGCCCTGATTTCCGTAGAGATCAAAACCTTGTTTGTGCGTTTCATTGACCGTATTGGCAAAAGAAAAGGCGAGCTCATCCACATCGTCAAGCGCTTCAACAATCGCATGATTGCGGACATCCAACATGCCCCCAACTTTGCCGCCAGGAATTTGATCGGTGATATGCATGGGATCGGTTCCTTCAGTTGGTTGAAAGAAAATTCCCATATGCACTTCGCCGCGAAGACTTCCTTGGTCAGTCGGTGCAACCTGTAACGCCGTCGCCGAGTTTCCTGAAACAAGAAAGGCGGAACTGCCGGCTCGAATTGACACCGACCCCTTGTCTCCTTCACTCGTTTTAATACTAATGATTTCCCCAACCTTACGTACAAGGAGATCGCGACGATCTCGCTCATCGTTGGCAGGAGTACCGGCGATTTCGATAGTAGAAATTTTTTCGTTAAGGTCCGCAATCTCTTTCGTGTACTCGTTGACCTTGGCAACTTCCTCTTTGATTTGATTGTCTAAATCAGCCTGAATTCCTTTGAGGTTAGCACTAACACGACTGAAATCTTTGGTGAGGTGAAATGAGGTATCGCGCACGAGTGTCCTGGTCGCCATATTTTCGGGATTGGACGCGAACTCGCGGTAGGCGTTAAAAAACTCACCCATGGATTTGTTAAGCCCCTTGTTCACTTGCTCGTTATAAACCTGCTCTACGCGGGCCAGAGACTCGGCGCGCGACTGATCATGACCGAGCTGACTGCCTTCGCTCATAATTTGTTTATCGAGATAAGGATTGGTCGTACGAGTAACAGCGCCAGTTTTAGCACCCGTTCCTATACGCACATTACCAACGGAGACTGGAATGTTCGATTTTATCTCCACTCTTTGGCGAGAAAAACCTTCGGTCGATTTATTTGCAATATTATGACCGACTGTCTGCAAAGCGGTCTGACTGTTTTGCATCGACCGTTTACCAACATCCATCATTCCATGTATCTTAGCCAAACTCTATGCCTCGCAACGAACCAGCCGACCTGACTGGGGAGCTGTCGTTAACGATCCTTCCTTTTTATAAACGGGTTTTTCTGAAAAAGTATCACGAAGTGAACCCAAGGCGCCATCGATGTGCTTTAACGCCGATTGCGCGAGTATTTCGTTTTCTTTATTAACTTCATTTACCCTACTAATTAACAATTCCAAAACGCCATGCTGATCGCGGAGTTTTTCTCCATCAACACCAGCAAAGAAATTGGCGATCTCCAACAGGCGTGGTTGTTCAGTATTTGCACCGACCGTGGCCGCGAGATCACGGGTGACTTTAAGGCGTGCATTTTCAAATGTGCGAATTTTTAATAGAATCGTTTCTTTGGAGCGGTTGTTTTCTGTTAGCTTTTCGATATCGGCTTTGATCAAACATTCTTTTTCATTGAGAACATTATCTAGCAAAAGGCGATAGACCTTAATAATATTGGCAATGCCATCTACAAGTTGCTGATAATGACGATTTTTGGGCGATTGTTCCATAGTTTTCATCCTAAAAACTAGTTACAAGCTTTTGTTAGCCGATAAGATGTTCGCTGATCATTTTGTCTGCTAGAGCTTCTGAATCAACTTTGTAGTTTCCTTCATCAATCAATTTTTGAAAATGAGCTACGCGAGCTTCATCGACGCTGTCCATATTAGGAGTAGCTAATTCACGTACTTTATTTGCCATCTGTGCTTTTGGAGAAATCTCAACTTTAGCAAAATCTCCATTCACGTTGGCCTTCTTGTTGTCTGTCGCTTTGCCACCTAAGCCACCAAGTTTTTGTGATTTAGTAGCGTCGGTACCACTAACTGATGGACCTCTTACTTTACTGGGATCAACTTTCATGTTTCCTCCAAGGGAAATCCATTAATACACTAAGTGTGAATGAACTTCCAAGTTTCTTCTTAAATTGTATCATAGTGAGACGGATTTCCCTATTAATTATCAAAATTTACGAGTCGACTAGTCCTTAAACTTCGCGGAGAGCGTGCACATGCCATTGCATTAGATTTTGGCCTGGATTTAACCGGCCAATCGGCTGGCCTGCCGTAAGCTGACGTGAATTTTTGTCGATGCTCTCGCCGTTGTAAGAGAGTAACGAAAACAGACCGTTATCGTGGCTGATTTTTGCAATTTGCTTTCCATCATCTAACTTGAACTCTTCCACTATCTTTCCCGGCCAAGGATTCAAAACCTCGCGATCACCGTCGGTTTGTATTTGCATTGAAATACCATTCTTGTTTGGTTGAACCTTAGGAAGTTCTTTAGCTTTGATGTTTTTATTATCGCCGAGAGGGATCGGCCCTTTAGGTTTCGTGACATTCTTTCCGGCAATTCCTAATGAAGCGCCAAAACGATCAACAATCTGATTGTAAATCATATCTGACAAGCCGACGCCACCTTTCACATGAACCCATTGATCAACATATTGTTGGTCTAATTGCTCACGAAAAATTTTCTCTCCCATGCTCGATTTGATGAGTTGGCTCTCATCAACCGTCTGGCGCATCGCTTTAACCATTTCCTCCAAAAACTTTGTTTCGTACATCTGAGCTGCTTTCAACAGCTTAGGATCACGCTCCACCGGTTTTGTTTCAGCATTCACTTGTGGAAGTTGGTTCGTTAGCGGCTTGATCATTTACCTACCCGCTAACTGTTTTGAAAAAAAAGAGAGGGAAGATGAGCTAGAGTTGTTCGTGCATCCTGCACTTTCACTCTTTAATTCCGGTCTACTGCCAATCATTGGCTGGCGCTGTACCGTTGATCCTGTTTCCTGCAAGAAACTTGAATCTTCTAACCATCCCTGGTCACAAATCCCTAACCCATCATCCCTCGGATCCCAACACATCCATGTGTTGGAAATAGTGTTCGATACTTTTATTTTATAATTATTTTGTCTCACTACGAAACGATTTTTCATAAAATCTCGAGTTCTCCCTGTAAGGCCCCGACTGCTTTTATGTCCTGAAGTATAGTTATCAGGTCCTTCGGAGAGACGCCTAGACCATTTAATGCCTTGACTAAAGCACCAACACTGGCCTCGCCATTTAACATTCCAACTTTGTCAGCTTCTGAGTCTTTTCCTTTTTGCCCTTTTGCTCCGCCAACTTTTACGGTGAGTTCGCCATGACTGAGCGCCACTTCAGAAATTCTTACACCACTTCCAATAACAACTGTTCCTGTTCGCTGATTGATAATTACCTTAGCGCGACTGTCAGGCGTGACATCCAAAGACTCGATAGTTGCAAGCAGTTCGACTGTTTTACCATCAAAGCGTTGCGGCACAATGATATCTATCGTACCAGCATCTTTAGCGACTGCGTATTTTCCCGAGAGATCTTGATTAATTACTTTCGAGACGCGAGCGGCAGTGGTGAAATCAGGATTGTTCAAAGTCATTCGAAACATTTTTCGTGTGGTGAAATCCATGGAAATATCACGTTCTATAATGGCACCATTTGGGACTCGGCCAACGGTGTTATGAGAGGTGCCGCCATTGTCTCCTATAACTAAAGGCCCTTGGGCAACGGCAAAGATTTCTTGGTTGGCCGCCCTAAGCGGAGTTTGAATTAAAGTTCCACCTTTCAAACTCGATGAATCACCAATAGCATTGACTGTAACGTCGATTGTATTTCCAGCACGGGCGAACGGTGGCAAAGTCGCTGTAACAATGACGGACGCGATATTGGCGCTGGCTGACTCCTTACCACCCGAGAGTTTCATCCCCAATTTATCTAACATGCGTGTGAAGCTTTTTTCCGTATACTCTGATTTGCTATCGCCGGTTCCCGCAAGACCGACGACGACACCATAACCAATAAGTTGATTTTCCCGAACTCCGCGAATGTTGGCGATATCTTTTAAGCGAACTGCATTGGCAATATCAATCGAAGCAACTAATCCTAAACAAAGTGATATCCACTTATACACTTACAGTCCTTTCTTCACACTTACGACATCATAAATAGGTTCGAGCAGCGCCTGCGAACTAATACCTTCGTCATTGAAATCCTGATCACGAACGATGCCAGTAATAATCACGCGAAACTCTCTTTTACCGATCATAAAAGATTGTGAACCCTTGATGCGATAGTTACCATCAGCAAGACGTTGAACGATTCTCGTGGGGACCGTATCGATGCCGTACTCTGATTCCTCATCTTTACCAGCCTCGCCTTCACCATCCTTCTTGGCAGTTGCCGTATCTTTATCTTTAGACTTTTCTTTGGCTGGCTTTTCCTTTTCCTTATCTTTGTCCTCTTTCTTATCACCATCACTGTCTTCCCCGGCCACCCGTCGAGTTGGGCCATCTATCTTCTTTAAGAGTTTTTTAATCACCGAAACTTTTGTTTCGACCTGAGTGCGCGCGGGACCTTCGAGCTTGATGTTGAGCATATCGCCAACTAAGCGAACGATATTTTGTGAGAATAAATATCCTCTTTGCCCTTCCATCACCCATAACGAACCTTCCTGCGCGCCAATTTTTGCTTCGGCTTCAAACTGATCCTTCGTCATTCTTACATAACGACGCTGCTCGCCTTTACGATAATTTTGGGTATCGCTGTAACTTAAGGGCTTTTGCGGGGCGGTGCTCTCGGCAAAACCTTCTCCGCGAATGAAATTTCTCAATTTCTTACCAAAACTTCCGCAGCCAGAAGTGGCAAAACAAAGTATCAACAACAAGGAAAGTCTGGCTGCACGACTCATCATTGCAGAGCCCTCGCAATACCCGGACCTTCAACCACCGCTGTGATAACTGATTTTGTCGACGGATTTAAAATTTTTACTCTATCGCCTATTTCTCCGCGCTCTTGGGCTACTCCATTTAGCGAGATTTGCATCCACTCATTTTCGCTGAGAACTTTGACAGCTTGCCCTGGTTTAACGGCAATCTCTTTGGCTATCGCATTTTGCCAAATCACCTCATTGGCATTGATACCTCGGCCGAGCAGTTTACCAACCGCTTTCGTCGCATCGACAGCATTATCAATAGCCATGGTCACATCACGAGATTTCACTTCGAAATCTTGCTCATTAATTCGCTCCCCTAAATTTAGCTGATGTAACGCCACCGGAACTTGTTTGAAAATTTGAATTTTCCCAGTCACCCAAAAAGTTCTCTCAACACCTCTATCACTTACCTTTAACGGTAAAGAAAAAGATCCGCGTGGCAGTTGTTGCATAACTAGAGAAACACTCCATTCCGCAGAGTCCGAAGCTTTCGAAATGAGGGGGAGGCGAACATCAGAGATTTTTATTTCGCAAATCCCACACAACTGTTTGTAGAGCTGTGTCACCTTCTCACTGACCGCCATCTCGTCAATATTAAAAAGTTGGACTTTTATAGCTACTTTGTCTGGAACTATGAGTTTTATTTTCTGGTCTATATTGGCTTCGATCTTTTGAATTACTTTCCTCAGTGATTTGGAAATTTGCGCACCAGAGATTAGTTTTTGACCATTGCCGGAGACGGTTAAAATTTCGGTGTTACCTAGGTCCGTCGCTAAATTTTCCTCGAGGTCACTAATTTCTGCTATATTCTTTAAAAGAATCTTTCTACTATTTTCTACCTTTACTGGCGACTGAACTTTAATGGTAGGTTCAGCAAACGCATTCACTGCAAAAATTAGAACTAAAATAAAAAGAACTCGTCGCGATGTCACTTTTACCTCATCTGATTGATGTTCTGTAACATCTGATCTGCTGCTTGAACGACTTTAGAGTTCGTTTCATAAGCCCGCTGAGCAGCGATCATGTTCACCATTTCATCGACGATATTGACATTACTATTTTCTAGCTGTCCTTGAGCAATTGATCCTAGGCCCGCTTCACCAGGAATCGCCTGTTGCGGAAGTCCACTCGAATTTGAAGGCAGAAAGAGGTTACGTCCAATTGATTTCAAACCGGCTGGATTTACAAAATTCACAAGTTGAATTTGCCCTAAATTAGTAGGCGTTAGGCTCTGATCGAGCGTGACCATCACTTGGCCTTTGGCATTTATCTCTACTTGCGTGGCATTAGGTGGAATAGTCATTTCGGGTTGCAGAGCATAGCCGTTCTTATCAACGACTCTTCCGTTCGCATCTTTTCGAAAAGCTCCGTCGCGAGTGTAGGCGATCTGACCATTTTCTGTTTCAACAGGAAAAAATCCACTGCCCTCGATTTGCAAATCGAGCGGGTTGTTGGTTAAACGTGGAGTACCCACCACAAAGTTCTTTTGAACTGAACTCGTTTTTACACCTAAACCAGTTTGAACTCCCGTCGGCGAAAAGGAATTAGCACCGGTTGCAGAGCCTGGCTCTTTAAGCGTCTGGTACATCAGGTCTTCGAATTCCGCTCTTGATTTCTTAAAGCCGGTCGTGTTGAGGTTTGCCATGTTATTGGCAATGACATCCATATTGGTTTGTTGAGCATTCATTCCAGTTGCGGCGGTATTTAAACTTCTAAGCATTTATCACCCCTTCACTTTCGGAACTTCGTTGTAAAGTTTTTCATCCATTGAATCGTAAGCTTTAATGGCCTTTTGATTTGTTTCAAAAATACGATTGGCAGCAATCATATCCGTCATTTCCTGAACTATATTGACGTTACTTGCTTCTAAAAATCCTTGATGTAATTTGAATTCCTTCGCTGCCACAGGGGCACCAGTGAAGTTTAGTCTCTGTACGTAGAGCATACTTCCCTCTTTAGCAAGCGCCTCTTTTTCATCGAAGTTAACTACTGAAAGCTTCCCAAGATTTTCTTCGCGTTCAAAAACATCACCCGAATAGGAAACTGTCACATTGGCATCTTTTATATTAAATAATCTCTGAGAAGGATCTCCCGTTCCCGATTTTAAAACTGGAAATCCTTGCTGATTCACGAGCATGCCCTGGCTATCGACACGTAGGTGTCCAGCGCGCGAATAACGAATACCTTGCGGAGTTAGTACTTCAAAAAATCCATCTCCCTCAATGGCAACGTCCAAATTATTGCCTGTTGCGATAAGGG
>CAYPZY010000118.1:0-8093 GCA_964415155.1 uncultured Bdellovibrionales bacterium | reverse complement strand
GTCCTGCGCCGATGGTAGTAACTGCACTAAATTTGATAAAGGGCATGCGAAAAACGCCTGCAGGAATTGAAATCAAGTGGCGTACAACAGGTAAAAGTCTGGCGAAAAAAACACCCAAACTGCCATAATTTTGCAGCCAATTTTCTGCCATCACTTGCTTCTTTTCTGGAAGTAAAAAGTATTTACCATATTTTCTGAGAAGTGGAATTCCCAAAAGTTGAGCCAACCAATAACTTACGCTCGATCCCACCCAGCTTCCAGCAGTGCCAGCTAAAACCACCATCCAAAAATTCATCTTTCCTTGGGCGGCCCAATAGGCAGCCGGCGGCATTACAACCTCAGAAGGAACAGGAACGATTGAACTCTCCAGCGCCATCAAAATAAAAACACCGCCGTATCCCCAGTTTTCCACCCAGGTAAACCAAACTTTTATTGCTTCGTGGATCATGTATTTACAAACTACTTGGCTTAAACGAGGATGTAAAGATAAGAGTTATATTACAAGGATGAAGTTTGAAAAACCCTACGTTAGCGATTCGTACAACTATTATAACAGCGGCTCTCGGTTATTTTGTCGACATTTATGATTTGGTTTTATTCAGTATTGTTCGTCAAGAGAGTTTAAAAGGAATTGGAGTTCCTGAAAATCAGTGGTTAGATGTCGGTGTCTTCTTGCTCAATATGCAGATGACCGGAATGCTTTTGGGTGGAATAATCTGGGGAATCATTGGCGATAAGCGTGGCCGCGTTTCCGTATTGTTTGGGTCCATTTTTTTATATTCCGTAGCCAATATCTTAAATGCTTTCGTTGGTGGCATAACTTCTTATGGAGTTCTGCGTTTGGTGGCCGGTATTGGACTCGCGGGAGAGCTGGGCGCGGCCATCACCTTGGTCAGCGAAATAATGTCCAAAGAAAAGCGCGGTTACGGTGCGACCGTCGTTGCTTCGGTGGGAATTTGTGGAGCAGTACTTGCTGCGGTTATTGGAGACAAGTTTTCCTGGCAAACGGCCTACATTGTCGGCGGCGTGCTGGGTCTGGCTTTGTTGGCCCTTCGCTTTGGAATTTATGAATCAGGAATGTATTCTTCGTTGATCGATAAAAAAGTAAAAAAGGGAAACCCTATCTTACTTTTTAATTCTTGGTCCCGTTTCAGACGTTATTTGAGCTGTATATTAATTGGCCTGCCCATTTGGTACGTGATTGGCAACCTTGTAACATTTTCTCCCGAGCTCGCAAAAGAAATTGGAGTTGACGGAAAAGTATCGGCAGGAACTGCGATCATGTTTTGTTATATTGGGTTGGCTCTCGGCGATTTGTCGAGTGGTGTTCTTAGCCAACTGTTGCGAACACGTAAGAAAGTTCTTCTTTATTTTATGATATTAACGGCACTCTCTGTCGCGTATTACATTTATGTTGGAAAGTTCTTTCAAACCATAAGTGTGAACCATTTCTATTTTATCTGTTCTCTGCTTGGCTTTGCCACAGGATATTGGGCGGTATTTGTGACGATTGCCTCTGAGCAATTTGGTACGAATATTAGGGCGACGGTGACGACAACTGTTCCCAACTTTGTAAGGGGATCAGTTGTACCACTCAATCTTCTTTTTCGCTCTTTAGCGCCATTGGGTTTATTGGTGAGTGCTCAGCTCGTGGGTGTTTTAGTTTTGCTGATTGCACTTATCGCGTTAACACAACTCGATGAAACGTTCGGAAAGAATCTTGACTACACCGAATGATCATCTAAAAATTTCTTTGACCACCTTGCCATCAAAATCGAATTGTTCAATCAGTCCCTCACTAGCCATGCCACTTCCATAAAAAAGGCTTGGAAGTATATCGATGGCGAGAATGGGCATCTCGTATTGTAAGGACTTTTTAATGCTGGGCCCCCGTAACGCCAAAGTAATTCCTACGGACTCGCGTTGAAACATGCCATGAGTAGATTGGATGTCGTCGTTGTCAATAGAGAAGTAGTGGCCGTAGCGGGGATTGAGTAGAATATCGAAGCGTTTTGCGGACTCGAAAGCTTTTCCTTCTTTACGAAAACTCATCGTTTTAAAAACAGCCGATACGGCATTGGGAAAGGTGGCCTCAGCGTAGCGTCGTACCCACTCGTGTTCGCTATGAAAGCTCTTGAACCAATCTTCATCTTTGACAAAGCCGTGACTAGTTTCACGAAGCGCTTTGGGATTGTCGATGTAACCAAAAGGATCTTTCTCGCTACTTTCTAAGAAGCTTACCGCACCATTACTCTCCTGCCTAAAGTTTTTGATCGGGATATAGCGCAGTAAAAGCTCACCGTTGTTATCGTGTTTGGCTAAAATAATCGCTTGCGACAAATCTGATTGGTGGATCATTATAGGATCGAGATCGCTGGGAGTTTCGTTGAAAACTTGCCAATTAAATTCCGTGGCACCTATCCTGATCGCTAACCAGTCGAGAGGTCGCGCGCTCAACGTATCCTTGGTATTGCGTAGTTCGAAATTTTCAAGATCAGCAATTAAGTTTCGTTTTATCCATTGACCGTTTTGGTCCCTGCTAACTCCATAATTGGTTAGGGTGAACCAATTATTTGGTTTTTGCCAGTCTCGGCTTTCCTGATTGGCGTAAGGGATTGCGATGGTTTGGGATGAAGTAATACCCGCCGAAATTGTCTCCGGCGCTATATTTTCACAGGACTTAAACTTACCTTCACTGAGAATTCTTGCCAAGGTATGACACTGGTAAGGTTGCATCTGAATTTCTCGCCAATTCTTAAGCGAAAACGTTCCTTCAGGCGCGAGTGCGGCGGTTGCATTGAACGCATACTGTTCGTAACCGGGGTAGTTGTACCAGCCTGTAAGAAAAAAAGCTAAATTCGTGATCGTGAGACCCAAGGGGCGGGCACTAGGATCCCCTGTCGGCGGTCCCGAAATGCTCCCGTGATCGCTTACCAATACAACCGTGCTGTTGCTGTAGCGACTGCGATTGACAGCTCTGACGATTTTACCGATCTGGTTGTCGACGAAGTTCATCGCCTCGAGGCCCTTTCCTGCTTCAAGATGAGAATAGTGATCAATTGCAGCGAGGTAGATTCCGATAAATTTTTTCTTTTTGGATTTTGTATCCGTAATTACTTTTAATGCTTGCTGGACATTGTCCTCGTCAAGAATGTAGTTGCCTCTTTTATCGTAAAGAAATTTAATGATAGCTTTTTGAAAGTCCCCATTTGCGTCATCCAAATGGGTTGCGTTGTCGATGAGAGTGCGAAAGACATGGGTAGGAAAAGCGTCGTTAATAGGCGCTACTGTCATGTAAACATCGCTATCTTTACCAAAGCGATCTTCAATAAACCCCTCTGAGTCTCTTTCGTGACCACGGTTGAAGTAGTCTATGACGAGGGGATTATTTGCTTGTCGTAGCAAACGGTAAACGCGGCCATGTTGTCGATACTTAGGTTCTAGTAAATCTCTGCGTCCATCTAAAAAATTATCAATGTTCTTATTGAAGCGATCGAATAGTTCATTTCCCTTTATCCCTGTGCGATCGACGTCGCGACCCGTAAGGATCGCGCTCCAAGATGGAGTGGTCAACGAAAGCGATGTGAAGGCGTTCTTTGCGACAGTTCCCTCTTGATAAAAATACTTCGATATATTTGTGAGATTGCCTTGTTTGACGAAACGTTCGACATAGTCAGGTCGCATTCCATCTACCATTATCATGATAACCGTGTTGGATTCATTGAGTGACTTTGCCGATGCAGTTGATAAAAAAAGAGAGATAATAAGTTGAAATAAGGGTTTCATATTGGTTCCAAATAATTGTCGTGAATAGATTCCAAACGACGGATGATGTTTTGTAATTCTGATTTCTCGGTAGTTAAACGGTGAATTTGCGCAAGATCCTTTAATTCGGAAATAGCCAGTTGCGCCTCACTCCTTTTTTCATAGCGAATATTCGCGATGGCTTGAAGTGCTTCAAAAAACGGTGAGCCATTTACAAACAGCTCTTCATCTACTGATTTATAAGATTTCAAATACTTAGTTAGAGTCGGAAGGAGCTGCGAGGATTGGTGCATACGAGCTGCATGAAGCGCCGCAAATTCAATTTCCTCGTTTGCTGGATTATTTATGTGTGCCGCGAGCCACGATATATCAGCATCGTTCTTAGCCATTCCTATAGCTAAGAGTGCTTGGATGAGATCGCGATCAGTCACATTCTTTTTAATAGGATCGTAAATCTTAAGCACCTTAAGCGCATTAACCCGCGATTTTCGCTCCGAGATTATTTGTTCTTTTTCACGATTCAGATATTTTTTTAGGGTAAAAGGTTTGCGAATGTTACGGGAAATTCGTTCGTTACGTGATAAGTAGTCATGGTTAAATTCATTTTCTTGCAGATTCTCAAACTCCTGACAGAGCTCTTTTGTAGAACTACGTAAGTAGTTATCCATTTTTACTTTGTTGAGCTCACGAGCCTTCTGCCAGTTCTTATTCTGATTAAGAAAAAAATTATCCTGTTGGTTGGCTAGTTCTTTGCGCGTTTGTTCAACTAGCTCGGGTGGTATTTCGGCGATACCGCTTTCTAGAACTGCCTTTAACTCGGCTTCGGAAGAAATAAGATCTGAGAGAATCGTATTCCCTTTTTTTTGTAAAGTGTAGCGCACGCCTTTATCTGTGAGAAAGACCGCGACATTTAAAGGAAATGGTAAAAAAGTAACGCCAGCCTGGGTACCAAGGTCAGCAAAATATTTTACGGCTTTTCGTCTTTGCATTCTTCCTTCATTTTGGTAGTCGACAGTCAGAAGTCTTTGACTATCTTGTCCAATGGCATAGAGTCCCAGAGGCACAAGAGTTGATTTTCTGTCGGTAGTGTTCTCACGCAAATTTGCCAACTCAAGGTACATTTCGTTCAGGTCGCGGGGATACGACTTTGTCGAATCGTAGTAAACGATAAGGAAGTCTTTTGAGAGGGGTTTTACCGTCAATCCTTCAATGTTGGCGCGGTTTAGAACTCGCGAATAATTTTGTGTTCGATAGAGTCGGCGAGTGTCCTGCATGTATTCATAGACGGATTGGTCGTAGAGGTCGTCAACAAAAATTCCACCATAGCTGTAGAGTCTGGCTTGCGCGATGATTTTTTTAATTTGTGTGCGATCCATTGTTTCCCACACATCCGCAGACTCATCTTCAACAAGTTGTTCAAGAAGTTTAGCAGCATGATATCTGTGGAATTGATTCCGCCTGATGTAGGATTCTATCACCTCATCTGTCACAAAATAGGCGGCAGCTGAAATAGGCACACTGGAGCTTAGAAACCCGGCGAAATCCCAAAGTATTTTACTCATGACCATCTGCCGCCTTTCACTCGTGTCAACAATTTTTCCCTGACTAAAATGGGTGGGATAGTTGTAGTCGTAAATGCGGCGGAACTTGCTGGCCAGCTGGTCATAAAAAAGTGCCAAGTGAATATCGGGCGCTTGCGCAGTTTCATAACCAATTTCAATAACTTTTATATGACACTGAAGCGGACTATAAGAATTAACCGAAGTAAACGGTTTACCGGTTTCGGCGAAAGCAGACAGGGACGACAAAAATATTATAATTAGAGTTGAGAAGTTGTGCACAAATTTTCCTTGTGAAGATTTCTGAGCCTCACAAAGCAAAACGAGGGCCAATAGTTTTATCAGTGGCGATTAGTTTTTTTTAGTGATTACAAAAACCTTTGGGACTAGTTGACTGATGAGACAGGATAAAATGCCTCAACTTAGTCGAAGCACTCACGATTGATGTAGGCAGCTTCTCCGTTTTGCCTTAAGACCTTAAACCACTTTGCGTTTGCCGATTCAGTCCATATTTTTCGCCCTGTTTTGACAAGTCCGAGCTTTTTACTTTTTTGGCTTGGCGTTTTGCGCATATTGCAGTTAGCTCTAATCGTTTTCAAGCCTCCGCCTTTTCCTTTGGCCGATGTCTTTTCTTTTACTGATTTTGTTGGCTTCTTTTTAAGTTTAACTTTTCCTGGTCGTGAAACTCCCGATGGAGGTGGCGGTGGTGGTTCAGGTATTGATTGGAGACTTGGTTCAGGGGATGGTTCAACGGGCGGGGAATCGGGAGTTGCTGGTGGCGGTGGGGTTTTAGGGGGTGCCGGTGCCGAAGGTGATCCTGCCGGTGCGCCCGCTGGAGGAGCTGGCTCATCTTCTTCGAAATCTTCATCGCCACCTTCGTCGACGTCGGCCTCATCAGCTGGTTCTTGTCCCTCTGTCGCTTTTGGCGTTTCGGTCTGGGCGAGGGAATAGGCATAAGCATTCGCCAACCGCTGTGGAGAATAAACTCCGATCAAAACTATGACGAACCAACTGACGATGATGTTAAAAGGTTTCATGACTTCTCCAGTTAAGTACTGACTACTTAACGGTATTTTTCAGAAAAATTCAAATTTTGAGAGTTTAAACTAACTTTGGTCGAGATCGCCGATGGTTATTTGCTTTAAGCTCTAGATCTATCAAAATAAGAAGATGAGCGAGAGCAGGCGAATTCTTTGCATCGATGATGATGTAGAAAATTTAAAACTTCTTAAAACTGCCTTAGAACGAGACGGATATTTTGTCATTACGACAACTTCTGGTGAAGAGGCTCTCGATCGCATGGATCAATGGAATCCAGATCTCGTGCTTCTTGATCGCAATATGCCAGTCATAAGCGGTCCCGAAGTATTAAAAAAACTTCGATCACAAGCTAACTACACATCGGTAATCTTTGTCTCCGCGGATGCAACGCCAAATTTGATCGCGGATTGCTTATTAGGTGGCGCCGACGATTATGTCAAAAAGCCTTTTTCGTTTGTTGAGCTATTGGCAAGAATCAAAGTGCGTTTTCGTTTTAAGGAAGTGTACGAGCAATTACAGTCTGTCGTTTCACAACTAAAGGATCAAACCGAACGGGATTTCCTCACCGGTCTCTACAACATGAGAAATATGTACGACAAAATTGATAGTGAAATAGGCCGCTCAAAAAGGTACGGTGGTCGTGTTGGCTGTGTGATGATCGATATGGACAATTTTAAACTTGTGAATGACAAACATGATCACCTGTTTGGTAGTTATGTTTTGAAAGAGGTAGGTGGTCTCATCCGGGGCAATATGCGTGACAGTGATATGGGCGCGCGCTACGGTGGTGATGAGTTTCTTATTGTTGTCTTGGAACCTGATGTCGAGGGTATAAAAACGTTCTGCGAAAGATTGCGGAAAAAGATCGAGATGACGACTTTTCAAAGTGGCGCGGATTCCATGCGCCTTACAACCAGTCTAGGATATTGTCTTTCGAATCCCAAGATTGACGCCGACGCCAGGACGTTGGTGCGCTTAGCAGATCGTGCACTCTACGAAGCTAAGGCGCACGGTAGAAATTGTGTTGTCGGCTACGATTCCCCCGATGCGAAACCAAACATCGTTAAATAGAACAATAGACCTTTGTCGTATTTATGAAAACTGACGCATTATCATTGGGAAATCATTTACCTTTTCCGATAAAAGAGAGTGGACCGCTATCTTTTATCGGGAGCGTTTGCTCTCTTCATTTTGCAAGCCTGTTGGTTTCTTAACGATCTGCGAATCGTGAGTATTCCCTGGTTAAACACGCGCGAAACAATCGTTTCAGGAAAGCCTGTCGGGTCTATATCTGAAACCAAAAAAAATGTGAGGCGGCGGGCAAAGGAAAGTTTGGTTTGGGAAGAGTCTAACGAAAAAGATTTGGTCTATAACTTTGATTCTTTTTTAACTCTACCACAAAGTTCAGCGACCTTAAGTTTAGATAATAGCACTAAGATTGCGATGTCGGAAAATACATTGATCATCGTCGAACCGTTTGATGAAACGGCCAATTCCAAGATACGTTTGCGTTTTGCCAAAGGCGATATCAAGGCAAGGAATATTGCGCGCCAAACTCAAATCGTGACAGAGGAGTGGACTGTTGATGCGCAGGCCGGCGCTGAAATTAACTTACGTAGACTCGACAACGACAAACTCGAAATGGAAGTTATCAAGGGATCAGCAGATCTTGCTAGCGATAAAGAGACAAAAGAGTTAAAGCAGGGACAGATCCTAGCCATCGAAAAA
>CAYPZY010000117.1:0-8120 GCA_964415155.1 uncultured Bdellovibrionales bacterium | reverse complement strand
GACCGATCTGTCAATTTCGACAAGTTCTACAACCAATCCAATAACGTGGCACAGACCTCTTCCGGCGGCTTTGTGGCTGAAAACGTCCCCGTTATCGTATCCCCTCGCGATGTTTATTACACGCGAGTAACAGTTTCTACACATTTAACCATTCAGCATCTAACTTCACACGGTGGTGGACGAGACCTTATAGTTGCTCCTTTAAGCCGCTGTCCTTAAAAAAAACTGCTGATTCCTCCATTGCCCACAGACCTTAGCTTTGTTACGCTAAAGTTCCTTGGAGGAAAAATGAAAAAGTTATTGTTAGGTAGTGTTATTGTCTGTGCGGCCTGCCACACCACCCAAAAATTCCCAGAGGCTAAAGATGTGAAAATGGGCGCCAATGTCCATCCCGACTGTAAAGAAATTGGTGTTATCCGCGGAAGATCTTTAGCGAAAACTCCCAATATAGATGAAGCGATGAATGATCTTAAAAAAGAAGCCTCCGATAAGGGCGCCAATTACGTGCAAATCACCAATAAATCCAGTCTTGGCACCGAGGTTGTCGGTAAAGCTTTTAACTGCCCTTAAATGATTTCTTCAGTGCCTTCAATTTTCTTTAAAGCGCCAGACTTTAAAGCATGCGCGATGGCACTCGCAACAACCTGGTTGAACCCAGGTAGCGCCGCTAGTTCGTCGATCGAGGCACGCTTAATTTCTTCGACTGAGGCATATTCTTTGAGAAGAGTCTCGCGACGTTTTTCTCCTAAACCGTGAATACTATCTAATACACTGGCAAGAGAGGCGTCTTCGCGAAGTTTACGATGATAAGTAATGGCGAAACGATGAGCTTCGTCGCGAAGATTAACCAAAATGTGCAGAGCATCTTCGCTGCGACTAAAAGTAATAGGATTTTGTTGCCCCGGCAGAAAAAATCTTTCCTCGCTGGACAGAACATCTTGATCGGAAAATTCTCCTTGCACTCGCGCTTTGGCAATACCCACCACGGGCACGTCGGTACGACCAATTTCTTCTAACGCCGCCACAATTTTATTGAGCTGACCTTTACCGCCGTCGACCAAAACCAAATCTGGTTCATCATATTCTTTATGTTTAAACCGCCGCTGCAGAACCTCTTTAAGCGAGGCGAAATCGTCGGGCCCCTCGACAGTTTTAATTTTATAACGACGGTAATCCGATTTCAAAGGTACCCCATCTTCAAAGACCACTTGGCTGCCAACAGATTCTTGTCCTTGGAAATTGGAGATATCGTAACATTCAATACGGCGAGGAAGTCTTGGCAAACGCAGCTTTTTCTGAATGTATTCAAGCGCGTTGATTTTACTCTCAGCGCGTGTGACGTAGGAGTTAAAATGAGACCTGGCATTCTTTTCTGCCATGTCTACCAACTGGCGACCAACGTCATCAGTGGCAAACCTTACCTTCACTTTGTGACCAGAGCGTTCGCACAAAACATTTTGCAAAAGACTGTTCACATCGCGACCGAGATCAACAGTCAACAGCACTTCATCTGGAACGATGTTTTCGTAGTAATATTGATTGATGAACTCCACAAGCCACTCTCGTACATCTTCGCCAACAGCAAATATATTGACCTGCGGTAAAAAATGCGAGCGCTGCCCAATCACTCGCCCCTGACGAACGTGAATGAGTGAGACCAAGCACCCGCGATCATCACCGTGGAAAGCAATCGCATCCTGATTGTCATCTGACTGAGCGTTGATAACGGATTGTTTTTCTAAAATCGCGTGGAGAGCATTGAGACTATCTCTATATTTTCCAGCTTGCTCAAAACGTTCTTCTTTCGCCGACTTTTTCATACGGCGCTCAAGCTCTTTCATGACCTTCGTGTTTTCACCACTCAAAAATTGTAGAACCCCTTCAATATCTTTGCGGTACGCCTTTTCGCTCACCAACTTCACACAAGGAGCAGTACAACGGCCGATTTCGTAGGTCATACAAGGACGCTTTCGGGTTTTCATAAAACCGTCCTGGCAATCACGAATACTAAACGTTTCATTGAGAAACTTTATCGTTTCATGAACAACAAAACTATTGGTGTAAGGACCGAAATAAAGAGAGCCATCACGAATAACTTTTCGCGATAGATAAAGCCGCGGAAAATGATCGGCAAAACTCACACGAATGTAGGGATAGGTTTTGTCGTCCTTCAGTCGAATATTATATTTAGGGCGATGCTTCTTAATGAGCGAGGCTTCTAACAGAAAAGCTTCGACTTCGGTTTTCGTGACAATAAACTCGACGTGATGAACCTGTCTGACTAAAAAAACTGTTTTTGGCGAATGATCACTACCCGTCCCAAAATAGCTACGCACCCTCGATTTTAGGTTTTTCGCCTTACCGACGTAAACGATTTTGCTGACTGAATTCTTCATGAGATACACGCCGGGGTCACCCGGAAAACTCTTGATAAGTTCCCTTATCTTTCCGAGCCGCGTGTCGTTTATCTCAACTACTTGATCCTTCTCGTCCACTGGTTACATCCTCATAACCTTCATCCACTGAGCCTGCCATGACCTCTAATTGGCGAAGTTCCAATCGTTTTATTTCGTCACGCACTTTTGCCGCCTCTTCGAACTCCAAACGTTCAGAGTGCTTTTTCATTTGCGAACGAAGTTTTTTAATCTGTTTATTTATTTCCGACGGAGCTGCCTCATACTCGTTCTTCACTACCCTGAGCATTGGAGTGATATTAGCATCAACCGTCGAGTAATCAGCTTCATAAATTTCGCCAAGCCCCTGGCGTACGCGCTTTTTAATTGTTTCAGGAGTTATTCCTTGTGCCTTATTCCACTCTTCCTGTTTTTGCCGCCGCCGCGAAGTTTCTTCCATCGCCTTTTTCATCGAATCTGTCATCGTATCAGCATACAGAATGACTCTACCTTCGGCGTTACGCGCGGCTCTTCCAATCGTTTGAATCAGCGAGCGCTGCGAACGAAGAAATCCTTCCTTATCAGCGTCAGTGATTGTCACCAAACTTACTTCCGGAAGATCGAGTCCTTCACGTAACAGATTAATTCCGACCAACACATCAAAAACCCCGAGTCTAAGATCACGAATAATTTCTGTGCGCTCAAAAGTCGAAACGTCGCTGTGCAGATACTTTACTTTGATGCCGAGACTGGTGAGATAGTCGGTCAGGTCTTCCGCACTTTTCTTAGTGAGCGTTGTAACAAGAACGCGCTCTTTCTTTTTTACGACCTTGCGAATTTCGGAGACAATATCATCCACCTGATGGCGCGCTGGTCTCACCTCCACTAGCGGATCGAGAAGACCAGTGGGGCGAATAATTTGCTCGACGATGAGACCGTTTGATTTGGTCATTTCATAAGGACCTGGCGTCGCCGAAACATAAACGACCTTGTCGACAAATCTTTCAAATTCCTGAAAGTTAAGCGGTCTATTGTCAAGCGCCGAGGGTAAACGAAAACCGTGTTCCACCAAGTTCATCTTACGAGCGCGATCCCCCCGATACATACCACCAATTTGCGGGACTGTGATATGGCTCTCATCGATAAAACATAAAAACTCGCTGGGAAAATATTCGAGAAGTGTCGGTGGCGGCTCGCCCGGCTGCCTACCAGTCATGTGTCGCGAATAGTTCTCAATTCCCTGACAGAACCCCATCTCATCAATCATCTCGATATCATAGTACGTTCGCTGCTCGATCCTCTGCGCCTCAAGAAACTTCATCTGTGATTTAAATTCGTTGATCCGATGTCTAAGTTCTTCTTGAATGGTTGCGATCGCACCCTTCATTTTTTCTTCCGTTGTCACATAGTGACTGCCAGGATAGATGGCGACCTTATCAAGTTCCTCGTGGACAATTCCCCGTAAGGGATCCACGACCGAAATTTTATCAATATAATTACCGAAGAATTCAATGCGAATCGCACGATCCTCCTCAGACGGTGGGAAAACCTCAACAGTGTCTCCCCGCACGCGAAACGTTCCCCGATGAAAATCTATGTCATTGCGAGAAAACTGGATGCGCACCAGTTCCCTTAGAAACTGATCACGTTTTATCTCTTCACCGTTCTCAACAATGATGACCATTCCTTCATAAGCTTCCGGAGAACCCAAACCATAAATACAGGAAACGCTACTTACGATAATGACGTCACGTCTTTCAAACAGACTGCGCGTCGCCGAGTGGCGCATGCGATCGATCTGCTCGTTAATGGCAGAATCCTTTTCAATAAATGTGTCAGTCGCAGGTAAGTACGCTTCTGGTTGGTAGTAATCGTAATAGCTGACAAAATACTCGACCGCATTTTTAGGAAATAGCTCTTTGAATTCGCCGTACAACTGCGCCGCTAAAGTTTTGTTGGGCGCCAGCACTAGTGTCGGCAAGTTCATCTGACTGATGGTGTTCGCCATCGTGAAAGTTTTTCCCGACCCCGTCACACCAAGTAAAACTTGGTGCTCAATCCCGCTCCCCAAATTTTCTACGATCTGTCTGATCGCCTCAGGCTGATCTCCCGACGGCTTATAATCCGTCTTCATTTCAAACTTCCTTACAGCTTCCCGATTTTTCGATTTAAGCATAACCCTATTTTATACACCGATAAGGTGCCTGGTTACAAACCCGGGACGCAGTGCCTCAAAATAGCGGAATTTGAGGGTCGAACAGAAAAGGCATTCGTGGTGGACACGGTGCCTCCCGAAAATACAACCAGGCACCTAATCAGTTACAGGGGTTCTGGTTGTTGCCTGGGAGGTAGAAGTTGGCTGCGGGAATGACTTTCCAGCCGCGGTTGAGGAGAGCGTTAAATTTAGCGGTGGCGACCGGCTCACCCGATGAGTTATGAGTAAAGTAATAAGAGTCTTCGCGTTTGACTCCGCATTCGGGTTCGTTGATTCCTATGTCAGAGTTTTTTCGCCATAACAGCATAAGGGAGATGCGCACGCGAGGACCCTGGAAGTAATTGAGCTTGAAAGGAATTGGTTCACCTTTACGTAAGGAAACAGGGCTGGCGCTTGGCGAACAAGCGAATGTGTTGGAGTGCACGCCATCATTCTCAATCATTTTATCGTTACGATCACCGATAAACAATTCGCTACCGTCATCGGCCAAAAGACCAAATTGATAATCGCCGTCGGTGTCATTATTATTAAGCATCAAAAGCCCGTGCGTGAATAAGGCAAAAAATTCGACCAACACATTTCCGTTGATGTCTTTAACCGTGCTATTACCAGTGTCTGTAAAACCAAAATTGAAGTCGTGAGTTCGAACGTTAAATTGACTGAGAACAACGGTATTGGCGACCTCAACAACGTCGGGTTTTCCTGAGTTAAAATCGGCTAGAGTTAATGAGTCAGAGGGAACGCGCGGACTGTTATTGGGAATATAATTAAGACTTCCTAAAATACCATTGGATGATGTTGTTGGGCCTGAGCCACCACCAAAAGGATCGCAGATGGGATTTCCAAAAATACCGTTTTTCTCGCTGGTATTAAAATTTACCTTATTACAGTTGCTGTAATCCAAAACTAATATTGCGAATAATCCAAGGTACATTAAGTTTCTCATATTGATCCTCTTATAAAATCCATAGATTAAACTTATTTAAAGCAATAAACGAACCGCACCATAACCAACTCACTTGATTCTAGCACAGGAGTAAATTTACGGGCGTAAAAAGTATGAACAGGGCGTATTTAAAATCGTCGTCTCAAAATGAAACTTTATTTTTTAACTTCCCAGAAGGTACCTGATGGAAGATCACTAACCGCAATTCCCATCTCCGCCAGTTTCCCTCTCAACTCATCAGATTTTGCAAAGTCCTTGGCAGCGCGCGCAGCGATGCGATCAGCAACCAACTTGTCAATATCCGAGCGAACCAGGCCCTTGTGTTTTAGAAGCATGTCATCGAGAAATTTTAAGAACTCAAGTGGTGTATGTTGAAAGAGCGCCATCAACTCGCCGTGCTCACGCACAAAATTCAAAAAGGCCTCTGCCCGCGCTTTCACTCGCGGCGTGATCTTTTGACCTCGCTGATAACTGGTATTGAAAACACGCACGACTTCGAAAATTCGCGCCATCACCTCCGGCAAATTAAAATCGTCATCGAGAGACTCGTGGATTCCACTCACTGCAGTTTCCAAAACTTTTTTAAATTCACCATCGAGAGTTTCGGCTGCAACACTGGCGGCACTCACCTCCGTCGCCAAAGCGAGAGCTGAGTAGATTCGCGCTAACCCAGCGATGGCATGATGAACTTGCGCTTCACTAAAATCTGTTTTCTTACGGTAGTGAACAGAGCACATCATGAATTTGTAAATTTCGGGGTGATAAACTTCGAAGAACTTTCTGCCCGTGATCACATTGCCAAGTGATTTTGACATTTTTTGATCGCCGAAATTTAAGAACTCGTTATGCATCCAATAGCGAACAAAAGGTTTTAGCGAGGCACCCTCGCTCTGCGCAATTTCATTTTCATGATGCGGAAAAATCAAATCGATCCCTCCGCCGTGAATATCAATCGTTTCTCCAAGTAAAGTCTGGCTCATCGCTGTACATTCGATGTGCCAGCCGGGACGCCCAGCACCCCAAGGCGATGGCCATGTGGGCTCTCCTGGTTTTGCGGGTTTCCATAAAGTAAAATCGAGAGGATTTTTTTTCTTTTTATCAACTTCAACACGAAAACCGGCGATAAGGTCCTCAATGTTTTTCCCACTGAGCTTGCCATACTCAGAGACAGCTTCAATGGAACACAAAACTTCACCGTTGGCGACGTAGGCTTTGCCATTATCGATAAGCTTTTGAATCGTCTCCACGATTTGCACCATGAACTCTGTGACACGCGGATTAAAGCTGTGGCGGCGCAGACCTAGCGAATTAAAGTCTTTTTCGAATTCCTCAATATAACGTGTGGAAATTTCTTCGGAAGTTTTTCCTTCTTTATTCGCCTTATCGATGATGCGATCGTCGACATCGGTATAGTTGTAAACGTAAGTGACTTTATAGCCGTGTTTTTTTTCGAGCCAATTGCGCACGAGATTGAAAAAAACCGCACCCCTAAAATTTCCAATATGAAGAAAATCATAAACCGTGGGACCACAAACATACATGGTCACGCGTGGCGGATTAAGTGGTTTGAACTCTTCTTTTTTTTTTGTCTGCGTATTATAGATTTGCAAAGCCATAAGTCATAGTAGCTGCACTTAAGCTTTAAGACAACTTTCAGCTCGCTCGATTAGGACTTTCTTATCTAAAAGAGGGACTAAGTGCTTAAGTTCAGCGCCATGAGGTTTACCAATGACCGCAACTCTCGTGGGCATGAAAAGAAATTTGCCCTTTACGCCGCACTCATCTTTTACAGAATTGATAATCTGTTCAAACTGCGCCTCTGATAAAAAGTTCGCGGGCGAAGCCGCAATTTTTTCTTTCCATTTTCCTATGACTTTTCCTGAAGTATCCCACTTAAGTACCTCGATTGCCTCATCATTAAATTGAAGACTGGTAAGACTTAGCGGCCGAAAAAGTTCGACAGCGTCAGCTAAAGTTTCCATCGAGGTCTTCATTAAACTTAAAGCCCGATCGCGCCATTCGCGGTCATCAGGCAACTTCAACCCCGCTTTATCAAAAAATGGTTGAAGTCTTCGCCATAGTTCATCGTGCGGGAGGTTTCGTAAGTAATGAGCGTTAAACCAGCGAAGCTTTACTTCGTCAAAAACGGCGGAAGCAGGATTTAATCGATCCAAACTAAATTGCTTAATCAGTTCATCGCGACTTAGAACTTCCTGGCCCGTCGGCGAACTCCACCCTAAAAGTGCCAGGAAATTTATCATTGCCTCAGGTAAAAAACCGCTTTCCATGAATTCATGACAGCTGGTAGCACCTTTGCGCTTACTTAATTTTTGCCGATCGGTATCCAATATAATAGACAAGTGGCCAAATTCAGGGACTGCCAAACCCAAAGCTTCATACAATAAAAGTTGGCGTAAAGTGTTGCTGAGATGCTCTTCTGCCCGTAACACGTGAGTCATTTTCATCAAAGCATCGTCAATGACACAGCAGAAATTATAAACGGGCATGCCATCTGACCTCAATAAAACAAAAGCGCCAAGCATACCGGGAGGAAAACTCACCTCAC
>CAYPZY010000116.1:0-8188 GCA_964415155.1 uncultured Bdellovibrionales bacterium | reverse complement strand
CAGAGCTGTCTTTTGACTATATCCGCGGCAACGCAAAGGTGACAGGGAGATTGGGTTTTAATACAAGCTTGACGATAACCATGAATGTTACAGAATAAAACTATGCGACAGCTATTAACTTTATCGATATTTTTTTTCACAGCTTCGTTAGCATTATCAGCTACTGAGTGTATAGGCCCTGCGAACGCAAAAAAGTCTATAGTTTATCTTCACGGAATGGATACGGAATTTCCCAGTTCTCAGGAGCTCGGAAATCGCGTAGTCTTGAGTGAACTTGCCAAAAAATTAAATATTCGATTTGCACTTCCTAGAGCAAAAGATAAATGTCCTCCAAGTCCACAGCAAGTTTGCTGGACTTGGGCAGCCAAAACGTCTGCTGATCTTGCGAACGTTAAAACCGCAATTAAATCAGCAGCATCGGACTGCTTTTCTAATAAAGATTATTCTGTTTTAGGGTTTTCAAATGGTGGCGTTGCGGTGACAGCAATGCTGCGGTTATGTGAAAAAGTTGATTTTAAGTCTGCGATTGTGATTGGCGCAGCTGGTGGTTGGTTTTCAACTGATCCTAAAAATCTTAAAGATTGTAATCCAAGTTTAATTTCTCTGTTAGGATCAAAAGATACAGCTAACCAAAAACCAGTGAGAGATCTGATTTCGCATTTGATTTCTCTTAAAGCTCCTGCTGTTTTAGTTGAATACGAAGGAGATCATAAACTCCTATATGATCCGCTGGCAAATTTACTAAAATAGTGATCATCAACCACTTGCCTGTGAAGCAAGTTGAATAAAAGGCTCTGTCGTTTTAGCGCAGAGCCAAAGTCCAAAAAAATTCGGTCCCCAAAAAATAATTTTATCTCTAGGTGAGATTTAACGGGGACCTGATTTAAGTTCCATTTTCCGTAAGATCAGTCAGTGCCGTTTGTCTCTTTCGATTGTCGATTTGGCCAACAGCCATTGCAAAAGCTTTGCGGCTTCCTACAAATACAGCTAGCTTTTTTGCGCGGGTAAGGCCGGTGTAAATCAAATTTCTAAAAAGCATATTGAAATGCTGGCCCAAAACTGGAATCAAAACGACTTGAAATTCGCTTCCTTGAGACTTGTGAATCGTTATCGCATACGCAAGCGTCAAATCACTCAACGCATCCTTTTCAAAACAAACGGTACGCTCTTCGCCACCGGAAAAACAGACTTCACAAGTCATATCTTCAGAATCAACCTGAGTTATGCGTCCTATGTCGCCATTAAAAACACCTAGGTCATAATTATTGCGGGTCTGAATCACACGATCGCCAACCCGCAGAATTCGAGCTCCGACCTGAATTTGACGTTTATTCGGTGATTCTGGATTCGAAATTTTTTGCAAAGACTCATTTAAACTTAAGGTCCCCAATGTGCCGCGCACCTGCGGGGTCAATATTTGGATTTCAACGTCCTTACCGAGCCATTCAGGAATCGTTTTAGTATAAAGTCTGACCGCTGTCTCAACCGCTGATAGACCATAGTTTAGAGACGACCACGGATGAACACTTTTTAAAACTGCCATGAGCTCCTTCGTATTTGATTCGGCTTTGGCGAGCACATTGAGATCTACATGTTTGAATTTCTCTGGAATTGTTAAAACGGGGGCTCGTATGGCTTGTTCATCGATCTCTTCTGGACGATAAAGTTGGTCGACTTCTACACCTTCCGTTGTTTTTTGTAATCGACCCTTCCATTCTTCGCCAAGTTTGATTAAATGACCAGAGTCTTCCTTCAAAGTTTGCTCAATGGCAAATTTCGCACGTTGAATAAACTTGATTTGGTCTTGAGTAGCTTCATCCGCATCAACAAAAAGGCAATCGTGACCTTCAGCAAATGCATTTGGTTTTGCGAGAGGAGAAATAATTTTTGGAACTGTTCCAGAATTAATTTCATGGGCAAACCGAATAATCGATGAGGCTTGGGCCTGACGAAAGACTTTCGTCAATCTAAAGCGTGGAACAGATTGTGTTTTTAAAAGGTCAGAAAGCACGTCTCCGGCGCCGACAGAGGGTAATTGATCCGGGTCACCGATAAATAAGACCTGGGCACCACTGGGTACGGCTTTTAAAAGACTGGCCGCCAAACTGATATCAAGCATTGAAGTTTCATCAACGATCAGAAAATCCGTTTTTATCGGATCTTTTTCATCGCGTTTGAATCCATTTTTTTCCGGAGCCCATTCGAGCAACCGGTGAATAGTTTTTGCTTCAAAGCCAATGACCTCGGTCATGCGCTGAGCTGCTCGGCCCGTAGGCGCAGCTAGGACGACTCGTTTTTTCATGGCCTTAAGTAGACTGACCAAAGCCTTTGTGCACGTCGTTTTACCGCAACCGGGACCACCGGTTAGAATTGAAAATGATTTTCCTACGATACCGCAAACTGCAGAGTATTGTTCATCACTTAAATTGATTCCGTTTTTTTCACAATGCTTAGTCATCCATGTCTGAACACGATTCAAATCAATTGGAATTGAAATTGAAAGCAAATCTTTGACAAGTTTCGAAGTGGTGAGCTCGTCAAAGTAAAGACTTTTTGAATAGTAACAGGATACAAGCTCGTTGTTACGATTGAGTTTTCGGCATTTAACTTGGTCGGTCGTGAGTAAGTTTTGAAGGACCTCTAAAATATGGTCAGGTTCAATATTTTCTCGGAGCAATCCCAGGGAATCAGCAATAATTTGCTGATCAGTTAAGAAACAGTGTCCTTCTTCGCGGCTGGCTGACAAAACATGTTTAATGCCAGCTTCGATTCTTGGCATGCCTGTTTTCTCAAACCCCATAGCTAGCGCAATCTTATCTGCTGAAAAAAATCCAATCCCATAAATGTCATGCGCCAGCCGATAGGGATTTGCTGAAACAGTTTGAATCGCTTTATCACCGTAAGTTTTATAAATCTTGGTTGCAAACAAGGTACTGATTCCATAACCCTGAAGAAATATCATGACATCTCGGATAGCGCGATGCTCTTCCCAAGACGTTTTTATTTGCTTTAATTTTTTTTCAGCTATTCCTGGAACCAGCATGAGCTCTTCAATTTTATTTTCAAAAATTTCCAGAGTCTTTTCGTTAAAGTATCCAACTATTTTCTTAGCGGTAGCTGGTCCAACACCGCTGATAAGGCCTGAGCCAAGATATTTCTCAAGGGCGGCAGCAGAAGCCGGTTTTTTTTCAATGGCACGAACCGCCTTAAACTGTTCACCATGTTTTGGATGATGACCCCATTCACCCCAAAATTCCATCGTAGCACCCGCAAATACTTTAGCTTGGTGAATGAGTACCGTGGTCATTTTAGCAGGATCACGAAATGATGTGACTTTTAGAACTGACCAGCCATTTTGCTCGTTATGAAATGTAATGCGCTCAACAATACCGGCTAGGCGTTCGAGATGCTTTTCATTTGAAATAGTTGGTCTTTGTGAAACCATTATCCGCTGCTATCTTTCGCTAACATTAGAGACATATCCATATGCCTTTAAAAAAGACTCGTTTGCTGCGAGCTGGTAGTTTGTCTTTTTTTGCGTCGCTGAACTGGCTTTCGCTTTTTGGCTCGACCAAAACCACCAGCTGCCTGGATCGTGTCGACAAACTCTTTTAAGTCCGCATGCATTTTTTCCAGCCGTTTAATATCTTTTTTCAAATCCTTGGACGTATTTTTGTAGGGCTCAGCCACAATTTTTTCTAATTTTTTATAAGATTTTAACTTTGAAAAGCCCCAAGCTGGGTGCTGGAGCGTTTCTTCGTGTGACTTTCCAAGACGATCTAATTCACTTTGCAAAAGCTTCGAACCCGATCTCAAGTCTGTTAAATCAAGTTCATCATATTTTTTTAAAGTAACTAAAACTTGGAGATTTAGATTTTGAAGGGCCTTGACATCTGATTTTTCGTAAGCGCCTTGTATTTTTTTCCACAAACGATCAAGCCAGCTTTTTTTAACAGTTACAAATTCAGTCGATAGCTTGTCAGGATGGACCTTCATCATGATACGGCGATAGATAATTTTTGCGGCTTCAACATTTTCTGGCAGGATTTCTATTGTAGGACTTGAAAATGGATTTTCAAAATGGGCCTTGAAATTAAATTCTTCATCACTGTCTTCGAGGGTTGAACTTCTTTGCGCGTCGTTTTTTATGTTGACCAGGTATTGGTCCAGCGTCACACCCATTTGTTTTTTAAAATCAGCATTGAAATGAGTCTTAATTTTCAGAGGAACAAAGCCCCAGATCCTTTCGACAATGTCAAAACGGTAGCAAAGGCTGCAAATATACACGCAATTTGCTATTAGGTTTATGCCTTCATCAAATTGTCTCATTGTTTTTGCTATTTTTTTGTCCGTTAAGCCTTCGAAAAAAATAAGTTCCTTTTGAAATTTTTCCCTCATCGAACGAATTTCACGTTCCTCTGTTTTAAGCCAGTCATCGTCTTCTGAGTGAGCATGATCATATTCGGAGCTGTCAGTATCAGGTTCTGAATCAAATTCAGTTTCTTCTTCGTCATAATCATCTTCGTCTTCTGATTTTATTCCGGAATTAATTTTTTTAGTTCGCTCTATCCTGATCTTTTCAATATGATCTTTTTCTTCCTGGGTCCCTTTTTGAAAAAGACGATCTTCTTCAGCCATTAAGAAAAAGGCGTAAGGTAAAGAAATATTTCTTTCTTCAGCCGTAAAAACTACCCAGTTATGAAACTGGGCAAGCTTTTGATATTTTTCGATCAATGAATTAGTTTCTATTTGGAGGTCAGCTAGTGTCAGGCGGAGCCAGTCGTTGTATAATTTGAAATCGCTATCGTGAAACTTTTGAATTTCAATTTCTAAAAGCTCAATTTTATCGTGCCAAGCCTCAAGCTCATGAATTGCACTTTTTCTAAGAGGTCTCTGATCTATCGTAATTAAATTTAAATTCTTTTGCATCATCAGATTCTTTTCATTTTAAAGTCTGGTTTCATGACCTAAAACAAATCTTTTCTGGTTTGCAGTCAATTCAAATCAAACACTGGTGTCTCTCGACGCAGCTAAAACCTCTTTGAAACGAATATATTGCGTTTTCGGAAAAGAAGTTCCTTTTTACTGCCTGAATTTAAGCGGACACTCTGGGCTATGTATTTTTGAGCTGACCTTTTGGGACACTTTGAACTCAGTCCCAAGCAGTCAATTCTGATTTAAAGGGGACAAGTCGAATCTAGAAAATTTTTATTGGCAGGGCCCGAAATTCAAGGCCACCCTATTTGGGTGGCCTCGATTGATCCATATTATTTTAAAATGAAGTCTTATTGTTCAAAAGATTCGTGTTTTAGCGCCAAGAAAACTGCCGATCGAGTTTTCCCATCACTTGTTGCCAGAGCAATTAGAGCTTGCTGATTTGACCTACCCACTAGTATAGCCGGATTCGAAATGGACGCTGATGGTTTGGGTTCGGTGTTCGTAATTTGCTTTCCGGCAAGATATGCTTTAACAGCTTCATTTAATCGCTCCTCATCATCAATTTTCACCCCGAATTCTCTCAGAAATTTCTGAAGCTCTTCAGGCGATTTGACAGCCTTAAATGATTTCACGGTTTTTACTGGATTCAAATCTGTCTTAAGCTGCTGTGTCCACTCTTCAGGTTTCAGAATTGGTCCAGGTTGGCAAACAGAGCCTGCATTGCTCAAAGTTTGCCCTGATTTCAGGTGGTAATCAGGGCCGCTACCACCATCCACATCAGATTTCCAAAAAACTTCCTGAACAGAAGTTCCGTAGTCGCCTGGACAATTTGCCCAAGTAGAACCGGCTATCGACTGCAAGGGTGCCAAAGCGAAAAACAATATATTCGCTAAAATTAAATTCTTCATATCGTACCTCCACGAAAATTTTATCAAGATCTGTTTGAACGGTCACTAAGGGAATGAATAAATGGCAGTAGTCGGTCATTGACAAAGAGCCTTTCAGGACGCCTAAGATGCCCGTGAACAAAAGGTTCGTGCACCTGACTGCGCCGAGGCCATTCGCGCATCCAAGTCGTGATTCCGGACCAACGCGCCAGAGCCGCCGTCAGTAAAGCCATCCTAACTGGCCATGGTCGTTGCAGACACCAGATCTGCCGATGTCTGTACCCAATGTCCAAACTTACCATTACAAACGCCACGAACCAGAAAAGACCACACTCTACAAACTGATCCAGGCCAACTGGCTCACGTTCCAGAGCCAAGTCGAACAGGACTTGGGGTATCCATTACCAGATTTCGTAATCAAGGAGTTTGAAGAGTATTTGCGTTGCGGGATACTAGCCCACGGCTTTCTACGAGCCCAGTGTACCAGTTGCCATCACGAGATGCTGGTGGCGTTTAGCTGCAAAAAACGAGGATTCTGTCCAAGCTGCGGAGCTCGCCGGATGGCGGAGACCGCAGCTAATCTGGTGGATCATGTACTTCCCCACAAAAACATCCGGCAGTGGGTACTGACATTCCCAGTACCCATCCGGCTGTGCTTGGCGGTTCGACCCAAAGTCATGGCAAGAGCCCTAGAGATCGCGCACCTGGTGATAGGCCAGTATTACCGCAAAAAATCAGGACTCGGAGCTAAGAACGCCAAATCAGGAGCCGTCACGCTGATCCAGCGATTCGGCGGAAGCCTAAACCTGAACATCCACTTCCATCAACTATTTGTGGATGGCTGCTATGAGCTGAACGACAAAAACGAACCCGTCGACTTCTGGGTAGCAAGCCCACCAACAGTTAAAGAGATCGAAGGTGTCTTAACAAAAATTATCAACAAACTAACAAAATACTTGGAACGACAAAAAATCATTGTTCGCGACGACAATGATGGCGACTTCCAAATACCGATTCCAGATGAAGACACGCTCTCAAAGCTTCAAGCAGGATCTGTGACCTACAGATTTGCCACCGGCAAGAGTAAAGGAAAAAAAGCAATAGTGCTAAAGTCTGTCACCGACAACGACCACACTGCAACAAAAGGCCTTGTCGCCAAGAGCTCGGGTTTTTCATTACATGCAGGTGTTGCCACCAAAGCCCATGAGCGGGATCGACTTGAAAAAGTTTGTCGGTATATTGCAAGACCCGCGGTTAGCGAAGAACGACTTTCCACCAACGATCGGGGTGATGTGATCTACAAATTCAAAAAACCTTGGGATGACGGCACTACAGCCATGAAGCTTACGCCGATGGAGTTGATGGAGAGACTCGTGGCGCTGGTTCCACGGCCAAGAGTGCACCTCACCAGGTATCACGGCGTACTCGGTCCCCATTATAAACACAGAAAACAAATTATTCCAAAACCACCGGAACTCAAAGTCACAAGCCAAGAAACAGAAATTATTGACCCAAAAATAAAAGAGCAAAAGAAGAAAAACATTCCCTGGGCAAGACTGCTCGCAAGGGTCTTTGGCATTGACGTCGAAACTTGTTCCAAATGCGGCGGCAGAATGAAAATCATCGCTGCCATCGAAGACCCGAAAGTGATTCGAAAAATCTTGGAACACATGGGGCTTGACACAAAACCGCCGCCGCTAAAGCCAGCCAGGGGGCCACCTAAAGTTCAGCATCATTTCGAAGATGATTTTAACCAGCAGCACTTCGATATGAACTTCGACAATTTTAATCAGTCCGCAGACTAAGAAATCCATCTGCAAAGGACTCGTTCGCTCAAAATCTTGAAAAATACCCTCGAGAAATCAAAAACTCGTCTTCAGCTCCAATAATCGCCGAAAATCATTGCCAAAATCCCATTCAAATTACACAATTTTGACAAGAACCAAGGAAAAACTAGATGTTAGGACGGAACAATTCGGGCTTAAAAATTCCTATCCTCTGCTCAAAACCTCTTCTCCATATTTATTGGCTTTGCCATTTCCGATCCCTTCTATTTTGGTTAACTCACCTATCGACTGAGGTCGTCGTTTTACGATCTCGCTCAGTTCCTTATTCGTAAATATAATGTAAGGTGGAACGCCGTCCTTCTTGCATCGTTGCGAACGCCAGTCTCGGAGCTTATTGAAAAGACCCATATCGTGCTCGGAAAGAGTTTCGCGCCAGCTTTCGTCCTTCGGATCTTTGCTTTTTGATTTGGGTTCTAACTCTGATCTGTGCGGAAAGTATTTGAGTACAAAAGTCAGATATGGAACATCATTTTTTACGAACAGATATTCGTTGGCTGAGATTAGTTCTTTATCCTT
>CAYPZY010000115.1:0-8307 GCA_964415155.1 uncultured Bdellovibrionales bacterium | reverse complement strand
TGATCGCTTCGTAGAGTTCAATGTCTTCATGGCTAATAATGGCTTTGCTAGCCACTTGCGCGTATTTTTTGAGATATCCCGCGAAGGCTTGATCAACAAGAATTGGCGCGTGTCCTGCGGCTTCATGCACAATATCAGGCGCCGGCGTGTACAAAATGTGGTCGACAGTCCGCATGTCAGAAGCGATCGGTAAAATCGAAAGAGACTGTAACTCCATAAATGCCGCAGGCGGAATAAATCCGCTGACAGGAAGAGCGTTCCAACCAAACTTCACTAAAAAATCATTCATGCGAGCAATTTCAGGTATGTGATCAACTTCAATACCGGTTTTTGCAAGTCCTTCTAAATAAACAGGGTGAGCTTTTTTGGAAAGAAAGTTGGTGAGTCGGCGCATGATGTAGCGCCAGCAGGCTTGGTCAATCGGTGTGTAACGGGAATAATCCTGATCGACAATGTAGCGTCGCAAATGTTTCGGCAATTTTTTTACAATGGACTGAATATCCATTTAAAGTATGACCTCACCGTTTAATAAATAATTTTGCACATAATCTTTAATGCCATCTTGTAAAGACCACTTCGGTTTGCGCAGTCCTACTTGCCAGGGTTTGTCCATTTTCGCTTCGGTAAAGTATTGGTACTGGTTGCGAATATTGGCGGGGATATCTATCCAATTTATTTTGAGCGGTTTTTTCATGTTACCAAATACACCCTCAGCCAGATCTAACCAAGTTTTTGCCGTCCCAAAGCCCATGTTATAGATTCCCGAAGGAATGTTTTCTTTCATGAGTTCTGCCATCCAGCCGGTTATATCCTTAACATAAACGAAGTCTCTTTTTTGCTTTCCATCTTCGTAGTCATCACGATGAGATTTGAAAAGTTTTAATTCACTGGTTTTACTAATCTCATGGAAAGCTTTAAAAACGACGCTTGCTTGCGCACCTTTAAAATACTCGTTAGGTCCGTAGACATTGAAGAAACGTAATCCATACCATTTTGGAGGAGTCTGTTTTTGTTGAATCGCCCAAACATCAAATTCCGATTTGGATCGGCCATAGAGATTTAATGGCTTGTAAATATCGGGTGCCGCAGTATCGTCAAATCCCTTTTCGCCTCCGCCGTAAACCGCGGCACTACTTGCATAAATATAGCGGATCTGATTTTGGCCACAAAAATTAAAAAGCTTCTTGCTATACTCGATATTGTTTTCAACCAGGAAATCCCAATTCGTTTCTGTCGTCGACGAGCATGCTCCCATGTGAATAACACAAGAAATTTTCTTAGCCCATGGCTGAGAGAGTTCCTTGAGAAATTCGTCTTTGGAAAAAAACTTAGAATACTTTTTATTTTTTAAAAGTTGTGGGCGTTCGTCTAAAGTGATTGTGTCGACACAAACGATGTCTTGGATACCTAAAGTGTTGAGCTGCCATACCATGGCGCTGCCAATAAATCCGTTTGCTCCAGTAACGACAACCACAAAACCTCCACAAAACCCTAACTTATCAAAATTTTAGAATGTTGCTAGTTTTTATATGTCGTCTTTGCAGTCACGTAAGATGGTTTCAATTCGTTCAAGGACCTTTTTTGATGACCCGCGCAAGGAAAAGGGTTGGAAGGGGTTGGTTTGTACTTCAGGAACGAGAATCTGTTTCGAAATAAATGCGTCAATGGCTTTTTGGATTTGCCGTTGGGGCTCGTTGGATGAAATCTGCTTCATCAGAATTTCCACAGCGAAGACGACGCCATTGCCTGTTATGCGATCCTCGCGATTAATAATCTGGGTCCGCTGATAGATTTCGTTGATGGTTTTTTGCGCTGACTTTCCAAGGCTGACAAGGCCAATAAGCTCAACCATCATGTTTCGTAACTCTGCAAATTTGGCTGAGTCATCGATAGTTAACTTGCGGTCAGCAGAGGATGTAAATTCTGTAAATGCTTGTTTAAGAATTTCTACGTCACGATTAGTAGGATTGCGACTTTCAAGGTGAGCCGTTAGTTTAACCAAAAGCGTTCGCATGTTGTAAAGAGCGGGACGGTTTACACCATCCGCTACTTTTAAAAGGGGTTTTTTGATTTTCTTTCTTTCAAAAAACTTAAAAGTTCGATCAAACTCTATTACTTTGGTTTTATGCATTCGCAGTAAAAGTTGACTTTGTTTAGGAGTAAAACCTGAGCGAAATAGCAGGCGCTCAAAGCGAAATTCTTCGAAATCTTGCGCAAATTTACGAACGCTCTTATGATCTTTAAATTGCTCGATCGTCTTTTTTCGGCCTGCTTTTATAAAATCCACAATCTGCGCAAAAGTTTGGATGATTTGTTGGGCCTTTAGCTTCTGTTCATTGAGAGATGTAGAAAATCTTTCGACATCATCAAAGCGGTACTGATCGTGACGTACTCCGAATTGTCTTACGCTGCCGTAGTCAATGATACCAGCGTTGGCGAGAACGTTGTCGCCATCCCACTCGAGCCAAACGAAGATATAATCGCTATCCAGACGGGCCGCGAATTTTGCAAAGTCGCTCGCGATAAATTCAAGCATTTGATCGTATTTATTTTTCCCTTTGCTAAATCGCCACTCATTGTTTTGTGACTGACGTTCAATGAGATAGTCTGCTGCCGCGGTCAATGCACTAAGGTTGCCTTGCTTCAGGTGTAAAAACAAATGTGCTGGTCGCAAAAGATTTGTTCCTGCGCGCACGCCAATACCCAGATTTTTATCTGTTTTGATGATAGCTAAAGTTCTTTCGGTATTTATTCCTTGCTGAAAAAATATTTCAGACATTAGGGCGCTACCTAAAAGTTCGTCGATATCTGCTTGTCCACAACTATATCCATAGTCAGTGCAACCGGTGGGAATGGGTTTGCCAGCGGTAACCGCACCTGGTGCAAGCGCAGTCACGCCGGTACCACGTGAACTCACATCCCAAGTTTTACCCTTATGTTTTAGGCAGCCATTCCAAATGCTACGACCATCTCCAGAAGTTTTTCCTCTTTTGCTCATGTGTTGAAGTTGCAGATAACGGGTAGCCATGAACTTGCCTTCAGATATATTGACGTTCTTTTGTGGATGAAGTTGGTCGTATTCGTTGATGATTTGAATCGAAAAAGTATCTAGAATTTTCTTTTCCAAAATTTTGTTAAGGGTGTGCTCATGGTCGCCTTCAATAAGTCCCATTTCCTTGGCCAATGCGAAATTAAAATAGACTACCTTTGCATTTTCGATTTTTTTGACACTGTAGTTGATAAAACCTTCGGGCACTGATGCTTGCCAAGGATGGCTGCCGTCAAGCAAATCAAACTGAGGGTACTCAGTTGCTGATGGTTTAATCTTAGAGGGCGAGCTATTTTTACTGTCCATCAACGTTAATTATCGGAAAATTATGAGAAAAATTGAGTTCTCCAGAGATAAACTTTGCCGTAAATTGACACCTCCGTGAATCTAATTATCACTCATATATTCCTTTGACAGCCCTTCTAAATACCTATAAATCACAGTGAATTTAAATACTTACGATACCAGGTAGGACCAAACATTAGTGGTCTAGAGATTGCTCTTAAGGAAGGTATGAACTCGATTTTGAAAATCTTCAAAAAACATAACGAAACCTTGAGCAAATTGATTGTGCCATTTATTTCGTTTGCGCTGTTATGGGCTTGTCAGCATGTGGAAACAAGTGGTCTTTCTCTTTCGGGAAGAACGTCAAAATGCAAACAAGGCGGAATCTCGATTGCGATCGAAGACAAGACACCAATCTTTGATGAAAAAGGATTACCTCAGGGCATTTTTCTTTTCGACAATGCCTCTTTGTATGTAGAAAAACTGGATCAGGCGGGCGATGTTGAACACAAAGTTCGACTTACTGAGAAGTACGAATCGCCTCGGCAAGAAAAGTTACAAGTAAATATTGAATGTATCGATTCCTTGCAAAACGATAGAACGGCCAAATTTGAATCTTATATTCCGGCAATCAAGAGAATAGAGATCAATGATAAAGGAACAAAATTTGAATCCAATGGTTTTGTTGTTAAAATGATCGACGGAAAAGTGGAGTACAGTTCAAAAAATCCAACACCTCCGACGTCTGCTAGGTCGTTAAAGGAATTTTTTAATACTCTTGGAGTCAACTACGCTTTTTACAAAGTTAACGACAAAGTTTATGAACTTCGTGGTCACCTTAATAAGGACAACGTGAGTTCCACTGTAGCAGTTCAATACCGTTTAGTTCGCGTCGAATAATACGATCGCTAAACCACTGCCTTCATTTTGAAAATTTGTCGCTTGTCCTCTGTAGACTCGTGCCACAGCACCCTGAATCTCGTCGCGGTAAACATAAAATCGTAAATCCCATTTTAAAGGCGCCGATTTGCCATTTTCGTCGAAGGCTTCTATCGTCGGGGGTGCAATGTATTCTTGCGCTAAAAATTTTTCGGGAGTTAACTCTCCAAAAAGTTTTCGACTGATGTTGTCGCCGCGAAAAGCGCCTTTGCCGGCATAAGAGTTGCGAGGTTTAAAAAAGTATTTTTTGCGTTCGCTCCAGAGCGTTGCCAAATCGGGAAAGGAAGTGAACGGGATTGTTTTCGGTAAAGTATTTTGAATGGCCAATGCCTCTTCTGCATTGAGACCGAACTTGCGTAAATCAAAATTGGTCCAATCAACTAAGCGTTGTTTATCGGCAAGAGCGAAATATTCGTAAGGTGTCGGAGAGAACGCGCACGAATTCTCGAGATAGGCTTGGTGCAAATGTGAATTATTTGGCATTTCGAAATAGAAATCAGTAAGACGGTTATAAACGAAGTGTATTCTTTTATCTCCATGGAAAAGTTTACCGTCTTTTAAGGTAAACTCACTAGGGTCGCCGATGATCGCCTCATAACCCCATTCGCGAAATTTGATTTGAAAAAGTAAAAACTCCACGTAAGCGTTTTGTTGGAGGGGATTCTCGTCAATAATGGCGATATTTTTTACTGTTTTATCAAAATATTTAATTTCGTTTTCAAAACTTTGCCGAAGAGAAGTGACAAATTGATCCGCGATTTTTGTGTTACCACTTTTTCTGTATAATGCCTCGGCCAACAATGAAGAAGAAGCGTTGGTATTAACTTCGATAAGTTTCAGGTCATTCTCTCCAACCAGGTGAAAATCGTATCCCATTAAGACCGAGAAGTTTGCCGGTTCAAATCTCTGTGTTTCATTGGCGACGCTTGCCAAGTGTTTCTTATATTCAGTTTGAGTACGCAGTTTGAAGGCCGATTTTACAAATGTGACAGCTTTATTTAAAATCTCTTTACGCAGTATTATTTTTCTGTCAGAGACAATTCGTGATATTTTTTGTAGATCTTCTGGGCTCGCTGAAAGATTCGGATAAGCAGAGGATAAGTATTTTACGAAACTTTCTTTAAACACGTTCCCCATTTTTTACACAGGTTTAATATGAGCTTGGCCAGGTTTCCAGCCAGCCGCACAAAGTTCACCTGATTGTAAACCAGTTAACACTCTTAGAATCTCGTTAACATCGCGACCAACATTTAGATTGTGAATTCCCATATACTGAATGTGACCTTCGGGATCGATAATAAATGTACCCCGTGTGGCAATACCTTCGGATTCAATTAAGACACTATAATCTCTCGCAACTTTTTTCGTTATGTCACCGATGAGCGGATAACCAATATCACCAAGTTGATCGCCGAGCCATTTTTTGTGTGAATAAACCGAATCGGTGCTGCAACCAAAAACGACAGTGTTTAATTTGGCAAATTCGGAGAGCTTGTCGCGAAATTGCAGAAGTTCAGTGGGGCAAACAAAAGTAAAATCTAAGGGGTAGAAAAATAAGACAACCCATTTCCCCAAACTATCGGCGAGATTGATATTAATGATTTCAGATTTATTAATGACGGCTTGAGCTGAAAACTTAGGGGCGACTTGTCCAATTGTTAGCATAACGTACCTTTCTTATAGACTTTTAATAAATGCCATAGTTATAAGCCTAACACAAGTCTTTAGCGGGAAGGGGCGATGGCGCAAACTCTTAAAATTATCAGCTGGAACGTCAATGGAATTCGAGCTTGGCATAAGAAGGGCATGATGCGGTTCGTGCAGGAAGAGCAGCCAGATTTTTTTTGTGTTCAGGAAACTAAATGTCAGGTTGAGCAACTTTCCGAAGAAATCATTCACCCTATGGATCTCAATAGCTACTGGTCCTGCGCTGAACGTAAAGGCTACTCTGGTGTAGCGACTTATACGAAAACAGAATTTCACAATCCTGTTTACGGTATTGGAATAAAGAAATTTGATGGTGAAGGTAGAATTGTCACTCTCGATTTTCCTAAATTCAAACTATACAATATTTATTTTCCCAACGGTGGTGCGAGTCAGGAAAGGCACAACTTCAAGCAGGAGTTCTTAAAAAATCTCTACACGCATCTTCAAGAGGAATTAAAAAAGAATCACGAGATTATTGTTGTCGGCGACTACAATATCGCCCCTTTGGACATCGATGTTTATAACCCAACGAGATTGGCTGGTGAGAGTGGTTTTCTGCCAGAGGAACGTGCTTGGTTTAAGGAGTTTCTCGATTTGGGTTTTGTTGATACTTACAGGCATTTCTACCCTGAGGAAAAACATGTCTACACCTGGTGGTCAATGCTTGAGCGCGGCAGGCTTGGCAATCGGGGATGGAGAATTGACCATATTTGTATTACAAAGGGTTTACTTAAAGGTTTAAAGGAAGCGATCGTTTTTCAGGATCAGATGGGCTCAGATCACTGTCCTGTCGGAATTGTTTTGGAGTTATAAATGCAAAGACCAAGCTTTGAAAAAATCTATATAGATCTGGCTTTTCAACTCGCCAAACGATCCACCTGTACCCGCTTAAATGTAGGAACAGTTATTACTTCTCTTGATTACAGAAAAGTGCTGGCAGTTGGCTATAACGGCAATGCAACGGGCCTCCCCAACCAATGTGATCGCACGGAGGAAGGAAATTGTGGTTGTCTTCATTCCGAAGAAAACGCCGTTATCAATTGTGACTCACTTCGAGCTACTGAGAAGGTCGTGTTTGTAACACATCTTCCCTGTGTGATGTGTGCTAAACGCCTAATTAACTTAGGTGGGGTGAAAAAAATAATTTATGCCCGCGACTATCGGTCTAAAGATTCGTTAAATCTGTTGGGGATCGCGGGAATTGTTACTTCGAAATTTGATTGTCCTGAGAATGATAGAATCCTGGACGTCTAGTCCACTTAAGAGCTAAATTTCAATTTCCGAAACGACTTTGATGAAGAGACTTCTTTTGGCTCTATTCGTGTGTATTTGCTTTTCACAAACGGCGTTTGCTCTTTGTGTAATATTGCCAAAGGTCTCGCTGCGTGCGGGTCCAGGATCGAACTACAAAGAGACGTGGAAAGTCGGAAAATATATGCCATTAAAGAGAAAATCTGCTGGAACGAAAAATGGCTGGATTCAAGTGACCGACATCGACGGAGAAACCCATTGGGTCTATTCAGCGGCAGTCAGCGAAGAGCTAACTTGCGTGGTCGTGAAAATGAACTACGTGGCGCTTCGACAAAGTCCTGATGAAGCTGCACCTTTAACTCCGCTCAAGTATGCTGATAAATATTGGCCGTTTAAAAAAGTCGTCCGTGATGATGATGGTTGGTACCAAGTCGAAGATGATTTCGGCGGTCGTCATTGGATTAGACAGTCACACGCTTGGCAACCAACGGTCTACTCTCAGATCAGTTTTTAAAACCTGTCCAAAGGTTGGTCATTATAAAATTTTGTTATAAGAATAATTAAGATTTAGATTGATTCCTCGCATTGAAATCGCACTTTTTGATCTTGTATAATTGAATCAGATAGTTAATTATTTAAGACAATTTAAGAACAAAACGATTTTGTGAAATTAAATTATCGAATTAACTCTCACGGAGGAATAAAAAATGTCTCATCTAACCAAAGAGCTGATTTCTAAATGCCGCGAAAAATTAATCAGCACTCGCGCCGAGATCTTAAATCGGGTGAAAAGCACTCGTTTTGATTTGTACGCCGATGATAAGGGTGGGGATGAGGCCGACCAAACCGTGCGTACGATGGCTGAAAGTGAAACTCTTTCTATGCACGAACGCCTAAGACATAAATTGCAAGAAATTGAATTTGCGCTCTCTCGAATTGAATCTGGTACTTTCGGATTCTGTGAAGAAACTGAAGAGCCTATTGAAAAAGACCGCTTGTTAGCAATTCCGTGGACTCGTCTTAGCATTGAAGGTGCTGAGATTCGTGAATCAGTGGACAAGCGCTACGCTAGATAG
>CAYPZY010000114.1:0-8407 GCA_964415155.1 uncultured Bdellovibrionales bacterium | reverse complement strand
AATTTTGTTTTCAAATGTTCTTTGATTGAATCAATTGAAAGTTGAGAAGATTTTAAAACAAGAGGCTCAGTGTTAGCTTTATAAAGCTTACCTGAATGGCTGCTTGTAGAGCCATGCGCCAACATTACACCGATATTGAAATCAATATTAGGAGGAAGTTTGCTTACAAAATTCTTGATTCCTTCTGCAACGGCTAGGCGTTCTTCGTTAAGTGAGCCGGAAGTATCAGTTACGAATAGAATATCGAGTTTGCCTGTTGATTGTCTTACTTGTTGTTCGTGTGTTTGTAAAAAGCAGCATGAACCTGGATTTTCATCGCAGTGATCACATTCTTTTGGTGGTGTCTCTTCAGTGTTTACCTTATCTGTCGGTTTGAAGCTCGTGTCGAACTTAACAGGGGAGCACCCTTGAAGTACAACCATGGCGATCAGTAGAGCCAGTGAATTGGTTAATGCTTTTTTCATAAAATCCTCTCTTTAAAATAGAGTCGTTAAAGTTTTTATTTTTTAAAAAGGGACGTACAGGTGCGTGAAAATGTCACTACGTGAACTTATTAATTGCATTGGTGATGCCAACGCCTTTTGGACTCTTCAGATATTGTTAAATTGAATTTGATGATGGACGGAGACAATTTAGGCTGCCGCGAAAAGTGAGTGGATTTTTAGCAATTATATAAGTTATTGAAAACTAAGGTAAATTTTCGTAACTGAAAACTCTGTAGACACCTGTATCTGGGCCTATGCGGGTGTCTTTGTTATGGCGGCCTCATTTGTGGTTTTTTTTGTCGGCAAAACCTGTGGCGGCAGAAGTAAATTGTTGTCTGCCAATCTAAGTCTTGTTATTTCTTACCCTCATGAAAAATACCAATTCTGAATTCAAAGAAGTAAAGAAATTTGAAGATATCCTTTTGCATAAAACCGACGATGGAATCGCTAAAATTACCATCAATCGCCCGGAAGTTCGTAATGCCTTTCGCCCGCAAACGGTTAAAGAGTTACAACAGGCTTTTGAATGGGCTCGGGAAGAGTCGTCCGTGGGTGTTATCATTCTGACGGGCCAGGGCGATAAAGCGTTCTGTTCTGGTGGCGATCAGAAAGTTCGCGGTAAAGCCGGGTATGTCGGTGCTGATGGTGTTCCTCGTTTGAATATTTTGGATGTTCAAAAACAAATTCGCTCACTACCGAAACCTGTGATTGCAATGGTGGCGGGTTATGCTGTTGGTGGTGGTCACGTGCTTCACGTCGTGTGTGATTTAACAATTGCTGCTGACAATGCGATTTTTGGTCAGACCGGTCCCAAAGTTGGATCATTTGATGGCGGTCTTGGAAGTAGTTATCTTGCTCGCATCGTCGGTCAAAAAAAGGCCCGCGAAATTTGGTATCTTTGTCGTCAATACAATGCTGACCAGGCCATGGAAATGGGACTCGTTAATAAAGTTGTTCCACTTGCTGAGCTAGAACATGAGACTATGACTTGGTGTCGTGAGATATTGCGCCACTCTCCATTGGCCATCCGTTGTTTGAAAGCATCGCTCAATGCCGATTGCGATGGTCAAATGGGACTTTTAGACTTGGCCGGTAACGCGACTTTGCTTTACTACATGTCAGAGGAAGCCCAAGAAGGTAAAAACGCTTACGTCAATAAGCGCAAACCTGACTTTGCAAAATTTCCGCGCCTACCATGAAAAACGTTGTTGCCGTATGGTTTGCGGCAATCCGACCTAAGACTCTCACCGCCGCTTTCGTGCCGGTTTTAGTCGGTACAATTCTCATCTACACTTCACCTTTTGCGGTAAACTGGTTTTTGACGACGATGGCTTTGTTGGCCGCTTTGTTCATTCAAATTGGTACTAATTTGGTGAACGACGCTTATGATTTTAAGAAAGGTGCTGACAAAGAAGATCGTCTTGGTCCAACAAGAGTCACGCAAGCAGGACTGCTTAGTTATCAACAAGTTTTAATGATGGGCCTTTCATGCTTTGCTTTGGCCGTCTTATTTGGCGTTCCCTTGGTAATCGCTGGTGGTTGGACTATCGTTGTTATTGGAATTGTTTCATTGCTCTGTGGTTATATCTACACAGCCGGTCCTTACCCTTTAGCTTATGTTGGTTTGGGAGATCTATTTGTCGTCATTTTCTTTGGCCTTGTAGCGGTTGCCGGGACTTATTTTCTTCATTCAGGTGAAGTTCCTGTGCCTGTGTATGTTAGTGGATTACAAATTGGTTTTCTAAGTGCTGTACTGATTGCGATAAATAACCTGCGTGATATCGAAGGTGATACTCGCGCTGATAAAAAAACCCTGCCTGTGCGCTTTGGTAAAAAATTCGCGCGTTGGGAAATTTCGCTTTTGTTATTGCTTCCTTTTTTGCTGAATGTTTATTGGTGGCAGCAAAACTTGGTGTTACCGGCGCTCCTCAGTTTTCTCACTTTGCCTTTAGCAATTAAGATAATGATGGGTGTTTGGAAAACCGAGCCAGGCCGTCAGTACAATGGATATTTAGCCCAGTCAGCGAAGCTACATTTGTTTTTTGGTTTGTTGTTTTGTTTAGGAATTTTATTAAGATGAAAGTTTGGTTTGCACCTTACTCTTTGAAAATTAAAAATAAAAAAAATACTCTTGCTGCAAATCATTCGCATGAAGGCGCCCTAATAAAAATCGAACATGCCGATGTCGGGGTCGGTTACGCTGACTTTCATCCTTGGCCTGAGCTTGGTGACATGAATGTCAATGATCAGCTAGATTTGGCAAAACAGAGAACGCCATCTCTACAGTTTTTACAAACTTTAGATTTCGCTTTTACTGACGGGGTTGCGCGCTCTACTAAAAAAAGTTTGTTTGCAGGCGCGCAGATTCCACCCAGTCACTTTTTGGCAGATATTTACAGCCTTCCTTCTGACCTACCAGCTCTTCAAGACAAGGGCTTTACAACCCTGAAATTAAAAATTGGTAGAAATTTAAAAGACGAAGTTTCCCTTTTAAATAAAATCGATTCGCCGCTAAAATTGCGATTGGATTTCAATGGAACGCTGTCGTTTGGTCTTTTTAAAGAGTTTTTAGAGAGTCTTACGCCACGAACACTCGCTCAATGCCAATTTTTTGAAGATCCTTTTGTATACAACGAAGAGCAGTGGTTACAAGTGCGGGTGCCTCTGGCATTGGATCGGAAGCCGCGCTTGCAAAATTACTTCGAGGGTTATGACTACCTCGTTGTTAAACCAGCTGTTGAAGATCCCGCATTTTTTGTTTCTTTATTTGAAAATAAAAAGAAAAAATTGGTCGTTACAAATTATCTCGATCACCCCGTTGGAAGAGCGTTCGCCGCCTACACAGCTTCGCGATTTAGTACAGAAGAATGTGGTTTGCTATGCTCTGGCATCTACGAAGACGATGCCTATAGCGAAAGGATTAGCGAAACGGGACCGTTCTTTCCAACAGTTGGTGGGACGGGAATAGGTTTTGACGACTTACTCACAAAAGAAAATTGGAAATTTTTGTATGAAAATTAATTGGTTGAATCAGCAGTCTTATGTTTTTCTGAATCCGCGCTTTAAAAGTAACTTTTCCTTTGAAGATACAAATTTCGAGAATTTGATTCAAAGTCGTAAAGGCCATGTTTGGCTGGCGTCATCTGGCAGCTCTTCTTCGCCAGACCTTCTCCTGAAACTAGTCGGTCTTGCTAAGTCAGCTATTCTTAAATCGGCCGCCTCTGTGAACGATTTTCTTGCCAGTAGCAGTCGCGATATTTGGATTCAAGCGCTACCAGAGTTTCACATAGGTGGGCTTAGTATTGAGGCGCGCGCTTTTTTATCGGGCGCAAAAGTTGTAGCTGGCACAAATGGCTCGTGGGATCCTAAATTCTTTCATCAAACGGCTGTTACTAGCGGCGCCACTCTTAGTAGTTTGGTTCCGGCTCAAGTTTTCGATCTTATAAGGTTGCGGCTGGAATGTCCTGATAAAATGCGAGCCGTTTTTGTCGGTGGTGATGCAATTAGTGAAAGTTTGCTTGAGCATGGTCGTAAGCTCGGTTGGCCGCTTTTGCCAACCTACGGAATGACTGAGTGTGCATCCCAAGTCGCTACTTTTGAAAAGGGCGATAAAAGATTCAAAATCTTGCCCCATTTAAAAGTGAATCAGGATATGAATCATAATTTGATTATCTCCGGAGAGTCGCTCTTTACTGGTTATATTAAGATCTTGAATTTGCGACCCGACTATATGTTTTATTTTGAAGACCCTAAGGTCGACGGTTGTTTTATCACCGAAGACCGAGGTTGGGTTGACGCCGGCTATTTGCAGGTGGATGGCAGAGCCAATGACTTCGTCAAGGTGGGAGGCGAAGGTGTGTATCTGAACCGTTTACGTTCCGTTTTGCAGAGTTTGGTCATTGAAAAGAATTTTATAGGGGATGTCGAGCTTATTGCTAATGGTGATGAGCGTTTAGGTCGGCAGGTGGAGTGTCTGTTGGCGACGCAAGGTCAGGCAGGCGACGAATTGGTGGCGGCCTTTAACGAGAGGGTAATGCCTTTTGAGCGGATTAAGAAAGTCATTCGAACTTCACAAATCGAACGATCAAGTCTGGGTAAGATCTTGCCTCAGGGCATCGAGCTCCATTAATAGTTTGACCAGGCGTGTGATGGCTAGATAAATCCTAAAGATCCCATGGATTTGAAGACGCTCAAAATTTACAGCGACAAAGATTTTCCTCCCTACTTACCGAAATTAAATTCGCTGTACGATGATCTCTTTGCGGGCGGTAAAGGCCTGCGCTCAAAACTTATCCAAATCATGGGGAACAATCTTGGTCTTGATGAACGAAGAATTGTTCTACTTGCGCAAACCATCGAGTTTATCCATAACGCCTCGTTGCTTCACGACGATCTCGTCGATCGCTCGGCCTTACGGCGAAACAAACCCACCGCGTGGTTAAAGTATACTCCGGAATACGCGGTTTTGGCTGGCGACTATTTACTTGCGCGAGTCATGGTCAATCTCTCAAGTCACGGCAACTTGCGCCTAGTTCAGTACACGAGCGAGATAATTTCTGACTTGCTTGAAGGAGAGTGGATTCAAGACTCTCTGATCAAAGATCACAACGTTGGTATCGAAGAACTTGATCGCGTTCATAATCTTAAAACGGCTTCTTTGTTTAAATGGTGTATTCGCGCTCCCTTTTTAGCAGCCGAAATTTACGCCCAAGAATTACACGACCTTCTGGAGGACATTGGTACGATCCTTGGTCAGCTTTTTCAACGTAGTGATGATCTTCTTGATTTCGATGTGCGCAATTTTGAAAGGAAGGCGATACTCGGTGATTTGAAGTCTGGATATATTAATTCTTTTGCTGCCTTTCTTTCCAAAAATTTTAATGAATCGCAAAGGAAATCTTTACTTCAGTCCACGACAATGTCAGATATTTTCGCTCTCCTAGGAGAAAAGGGTTTTTACGATAAAGTTCAAGAGTTCGATAATATTAACAGTGAGCTTCTACAAGTTTTTCAACAGCATCTTGCCCAATTGAAGTCTATGCTTCCCGCCACTCAGCAAGGATTTATTTCTGAATTGCAAAAAATTTCGCAATTGCTCTATTGGCGGAAAGTTAATTAATGAACGATTTTATTACCATTAGTCGTAACGATTATCGGTTTTTAGATTACCTCAAAGGAACTTTTGCTCGCGATCAGCGGGCTATTCCGACCGAGTCTCTTAATGTTAAAGGCAAAAAGGACTACGTTGTTTTCAAAATTGTCCCCGTGACTTCTGTACCGAAACCAAACTGGATTGAGTTTTTGTGGAAGACATTGCGCGTTCCCAGTTTAACTTTGTCAATGGGCCCGCTACTGACAATGCTTACCTATATTTCGGTATCCTATTCCAACTTTGACCGAACGATGGCTTGGTTGTGTTTACTTCCTGTTTTACTTTTTCACTTGGCCATGAACTTGATTAACGACTATTACGACCATTTAAAAGGAATCGATGGTGCTGGTGCCGTTAAAAGTATTCAACTCGGCTGGGTGCGCGGAATTGATCTTTATCGTTGCGGACTTTTTTTATTAGGCGTCGGTGTCGCAATAGGTGTTTATATTTTGTTGGTATCACCGCAACAGCTTTTTATTCTTAGTCTTTTATCGGGGTTTGGCGTTTTGCAGTTTTCTTCCAATCGCTTCGGTTTAAAATATCACGGCTTTGGTGAACTAACTGTTTTTCTTTTATCGGGCCCACTTCTGTGCATTGGCTATTCATGGGCTGTCATGGGTAAAATTGACGGTGTGAGTTTGTTGGTGGGACTCTTTTTGGGAAGCTTGTCTCTATTTGTAATTCACATTAATAATTTAAAGGAAATACTTACGGCCTCGCATGCAGGCGTCGTGAATCTTTCGACAATCTTCGGTTTTGACAAGGGGAAAAAGATCGGCACGACGATCCTTTTAGTTGCGACATCCGTGTGGTGGTTTTTACTTTTCTCCACAAATAAGGGTTTCCTTGCTTACGGATTTTGGTTTTTAGGCGTGCTTATTTTAAAACTCATGTGGTTTAAAATGTACACGTCAAATTCGAGCGTTGCGTCTTCTTTACGAGAGTTAGTAGCTAACAGATTTAGTTTTCACATTCTTTTGGTGGGGTTACTTTGTCTGAGCTTGATCTGCCCATAACCGGCGATAACTTTTCTTTTTGTTGGCAGGAATCTCCACGCTATACGTCGCCAATACTAAAGCTGCAAGATAACCGCCACGAAAAATTTAGTCCCATATATATCGATTTTTTAGACCTCTTACAGCAATTTAAAAGACAATCTGGTATGGGAAAAAATCAACTTATCGCCAGAGCAGTGGGATTTAAAAATAGAGGTCTTAAAGTATTTGATGCAACTGCTGGTCTGGGTAAAGACGCTTTTTTACTTCGCTATCTTGGCTGCGAAGTCACCGCGTTTGAAAGCTCACCGGTGATATTCGCTCTTTTAAAAAATGCTGTAGTTAGAGCCAAAGAGGTTTCTGAACTACAACCTTTGATGGATGGCTTAGATTTTAAACTGGGCAATTCATTGGAAGTTTTGAAAGCTCTCGAGCCGGACCAGTTTCCACAAGTGGTTTACCTTGATCCCATGTACCCCGATTTGAGTAAGACATCTCTTGCAAAAAAAGAGATGCAGATTTTGCGCGAGCTCATTGGCGGTGCCGACAATAGCGAGGCATTGTTAGAGGTTTCGTTACTACGAGCCCAACAAAGAGTTGTCATTAAAAGACCGCTTAAAGCGAAAAAAATTATGGGACCTATAATACATTCCTATGTGGGAAGAGCGGCGCGATATGACTGTTATTCACGGCGGATCTATGACTAATATCTCTTATGCGTTTATTTGGAACCGTCTTAAGAATCAATTCGCTGATTGATCCCACTTGTCGAGTGGAAAAATTAAGCCGACAAATTCGCTTTATCGTTTGTGAACTTAAAACTATTGTCGGTGAAAAACGTGACCCGGTTGAGAAGCTAAGAATTCTTTTATGGTTTCTCTTTGAATATAAAAAATTTAAGGTAAAAGCGGACGAAGCCTCCGCAGAGTTTCACGACTTGATGGTAAATAGTGTCTTAGAAAACAAAAATGGTTTACCCCTCCCCATCGCTATTTTAATCCAGGAGATTTCGGCAGAAATAGGCGTTAAATTAGACTTTATTTCCTATCATGGTTTCCGCTTATTAAAACTTGTCCATAAGGGCAAATCTTTCTTTTTAGATGTGGCCGACAAGCGACTGTTGACTGTTGAAGAAGTTCTTAAACTTTTAAATACCAAACAGATTCCCCCTGAGAGTAAAACAAAAATATTTGAAGTTACCCAGCCGCAATTGGTTTTGCGTAGCTACTTGGAAAACCTTAAAGCTAAGTCAAAGAAACAAAAATTAACTCAGCCACTTTTACACATCTACGATTTAATTTTGGAGCACTATCCAACCAGTTTTCGCGAACTCGCGGAACGCGCTTTGCTACTTAAGGAAATTGGTCAGAATCAGTTGGCCCAAATCGATCTTCGCCGCTATTTTAGCTTTGTCTCTTTCGATAAGGCTCCAGAAAAAATTAAGAAGATACATGAAGAGTTACGCTCTCAGGATAGGCTTGAGCTAATTTGAAATCTCTTTGTCAATCTCTGCGATCCTTAGCAAAAGACTGAGTTCTTTTTTTCTCTGATTGATCTCTTCTTCATGAATAGCTCCTTTGCGCAAAACAGTGAGCTTCATCATTTCTTCCGCCAAATAGCTGCATTCGTGATTAAGAGCTTCATTGCTTGCCTTCAATTTTTTTTTTTTTTTTACCGCCGTTTCCAGCGCCCTTATTTTCCTCTTGGGCGGACTCGTCTGGTAGGTTTTCAGAGTCTTTTTTAGGCCTAAAGGATCGTATGGGTTCGATTTGCGT